>CAMPIU010000272.1 GCA_946886545.1 uncultured Flavobacteriales bacterium
TTCTTCTACCATGACAATAGGTGGGAAAGTGTGTTACATTACAGCACCGAATATCATTGTTCTTTCATCTAACTCCGGGAACAATAAATTTTTCCTTTCTTATGATGGGGTAGAAGAGTTCCATATTTCGATTGTAAACAGATGGGGTAACCTGATCACTGAATACGATGATCCGAATGCAGCCTGGGATGGACGAAACTTAAACGGAGAGGTTGTTTCAGAAGGAACATATTTCTACAACTTCACAGCGAAATTGCAAACCGGTGAAGAAATAAAGCAACAAGGATTTGTTCAAGTCTTCCACTAAAAATAAATGATGTTAAAAGGCCCTGACGAAAATGTCAGGGCCTTTTTTATTTTTGTAATTTCAAATTAAGATTACAAACTGCATTATTAAACTTTACACAATAACAGATGGAACAACGCATAAGAGTAGGAGTTAACGGATTTGGAAGAATTGGACGATATTTTAGCAGATTAGCCTTGATGAATCCTCAAATTGATCTGGTGGCAATCAATGATTTAGCACCGATAGAGACTTTGGTTCATTTACTGAAGTACGATTCCATTCATGGAAGGATGCACGATGAATTTGAGGTCAAAGGCAATCAACTCATTTTTAATCAGACACAGAAGATCGAATTTTTGCAGCACAAGAATCCTGCAGAAATTCCATGGGGTGATTTGGGTGTTGATATCGTAATCGAGTCAACCGGCTTATTTCTCACTTCTGAAGCTGCCGGAGTTCATTTAAAGTCGGGAGCTAAGCGTGTGATTTTAAGTGCTCCTTCTGTGGGCGACGATATTTTTAATGTGGTAATTGGCGTGAATGATCACCTGATCACAGACGAGCATAAAATTATCAGCAATGCTTCCTGCACGACCAATTCTGCAGCTCCTTTAGTGGCAGTTTTAAAAGAATTTTGTGATATCGAGGAAGCTTACATTACAACGATTCACAGTTATACATCAGATCAGCGTTTGCATGATAGCCCGCACAAAGACTTAAGGAGAGCCAGGGCAGCAGCTCAAAGTATTGTACCTACATCTACCGGTGCTGCAAAAGCGATTACCCGGATTTTCCCTGAACTGGAAGGTAAGATGGGAGGATGCGGAATGCGTGTTCCTGTTCCGGATGGTTCCCTGACTGATTTAACTGTCATTGTGAAAGAAAACCCACCGACTGTTGAACAAATCAACACTGCATTTAAGAATGCGGCCGATTCCAATCTAAAAGGGATTGTCCGATACACAGAAGATCCGATTGTTTCTGTTGATATTTTGGGCGATTCCAATTCCTGTATTTTCGACAGCGAACTAACTTCTGTAATCGGGAATATGATCAAAGTTGTGGGATGGTATGACAACGAAGCGGGTTTCTCGAATCGTTTGATTGATTTGGTAATAAAGCTCGGATAAATTTTATTTGTAAAAAATAGGGGTGAATAATTATTCGCCCCTATTTTTTGATGGTATTTTACATCTTCAATACCCAGGCACCGGGTACTGAACTTTGAATATTTGCTGCTTCAGCTGTTGCTTCGTTCAAAGTGCTGAATCCTTTCACACTCACCCGATACATTCCATTGTTCATTGTAACAGAAGCTTCATTAAATCCTTTGGATTGAAGTTTCTGCGCCAGTTTGTTCGCGTTTGTTTCAGACCCGAAAGAGCCTGCAATTACATGGAAATGTTTCGATCCATCAAACGTTGCGGAAGAACTGCCTGGATTGGGAGTTTTTTTAACCGGCTTTTTATTGACTGTTACGGTAGTTTTTGGCTTTGTGGCAGAAGTTTCCTTTTTAGGAGTAACAGCTTTCTTCGGTTCTTCAATTACTTTTTCTTCCGGAAGCTGATCTTCAACCACCTGCACCTGATCTTCGGGAACGGCTTCCGATTCGGTTTCCGAATCAATATTTACATCCGGTTCATCTTCCAGTTGCTTTACATCATCACTTCCTTTTGCAACATCATCGTTTTCACCTGCCAAGTCAGCGAGAATCGGGAAATCTTTTTTGAGGCTATCAAATTTAATAGCAATAAAGGTTCCTGAACCGAGGATCAAGACTAAGAAGCCCCATAAAATGTAGGCAAAAACAGATGTTTTCTTCTTTTCTCCCGGAGCTTTTGGTTCCTTCACCGGCTTTTCCTTCTTAACCGGAGCTTCTTGCTTCGGCCCTTTTGTCGGAGTTGATTTTTCAACCGGAGTTTTGGGTTCCTTTTTTTCAACCACCGGAGGAATAATTTTCGCCTGCTCTGTTTTCAGATTTTCAACAATAATTTTGGGTTCTTCAGAAACAGGAGGGGTAATTTTCTTTTCCTCCGTTTTTACCGGTTCAACAACAACCGGGGGAACTTTTGATTCTTCAATTACTGGTTTTTCCGCTACTGTTTCTTGTACTACAGGAACCTCAGTAATTTTTTCCTTCGTTTCTTCAACTGGTGCAACGGGTTCTTGTACATTGGATTCAGCCGCTTTTTGATCATTTGATGAATTTATTTCCCATGCTTCGAAAGCAATTTCTCCATCGATCTTCACGAAACGGCCAAATTGATACATATCGTAAGAATGTCCTTTATCCAATTCAGCGGTTACTTCCCTAACAAACTTAGAAATCAGATTGCTCGCATCATTCAATTCCATGTTTTCTTTACTCGCGATGTGCTTGGCTAATGTGCCGTCATCAAACTTTAAATAGGGCATAAAAAGGATCTCACCGGTGCTCTCATTGGTGACTGTTAATGCCCCAAGCCCAGGTATAATCAATGTTTTGACCTCTTTTAATAGTTGTAGCAAGTAATTGTTCATGATGTTAAGTTTTGTTCTAATTTACAATTTTATCCAAATATCGATGAAAAAGTCATGCTATCTTTTAAGCGGACTCCTCGTTCTGTTTGTTCGACTATGCAGCATTCATTGACGCTGTCGTGCTCTAAAAATAATACAAACTCCTGATTTGCAGCGTTTTCAAGGAATATTCCTTTTTCTCCAAGCGTAAGCAAAGGTCGGGTATCGTATCCCATAACATAAGGCAAAGGAATATGTCCGGTACTCGGAAGAAGATCGGCCATAAATACCAAGGTTTTATTTTGGTAATGAATGTGTGGGACCATCATGCTCTCTGTGTGGCCATCTACAAACAATACGTCAAAATTATTGAATACGGATTTGGTATAATTACCGCTTCGTTCGATGAATTTTAATTGTCCGCTTTCCTGCAAGGGAAGAATATTTTCACTCAAAAAGGACGCTTTTTCACGGGGATTTGGTTCTGTTGCCCAACGCCAATGATTTTCAGTACTCCAATAAGTTGCATTCTTAAAAACAGTTTCCAGCCTGGTTCTGTCAGAATTCCATTTAACGGCTCCGCCACAATGATCAAAGTGAAGATGAGAAAGAAAAACATCTGTAATCTGATCCAAACCAAAACCCAATTTATTCAAGCTTTGTTCCAATGTTTTGGTATCTGCCAGGTAGTAGTGAGAAAAGAATTTTTCACTCTGCTTATCGCCAATTCCTGTATCGATTAAGATCAAGCGGTTTCCATCTTCAATCAATAGGCAACGCATAGACCAGGTACACAAATTATTCTCGTCTGCCGGATTTGTTTTTGACCAAAGTGTTTTTGGAACTACTCCAAACATTGCTCCTCCATCCAGCTTAAATGTGCCTGTTTCAATCGGGTAAATTTTCATCTTTTTGTATTTGAGTGCTTTAAGTATAATGAGACATTAAATTCCTTAAAGCGAATTAAAAATAGAAAATTCAGGGGGTTCAGCAATAGAATCGGTGATTTTAGAAGGAATAATTCTGAAAATAATTCAAGATGTCATTTCCGAATCGAATGGTTTTGACCGGGGTTTTCGAAATAGTTGGGGCTTTAAGTCCCGATCTGAATTCGTTTTCTCCGGTAATTACGAGTGCTTCATCCCATAAACCCGATTCAATGAAACTGTTTAATGTTGCAGCACCACCTTCTATTAAAACAGAATTGAGCTTGTTTTGATAGAGTGTTTCAAGGATCGAATCCGGAGTCAGTTTGTCTAATTTGATGAAGCGGACCCCGTTTACTACTTTCTCTTCCAGCAGATTCAAAACGATGGTTTGTTTTCCGTCATTGAAAACTCTTGCATCTTTCGGAGCCTGTAATTGAGAATCGAGGATGATCCGGATAGGATTGTGACCCTTGAAAGCTCTGGTGGTCAGCGACGGATTATCATTTTTTATCGTATGCCAGCCAACAAGAATAGCTTGTTCCTTGCTTCGTATCTGATGCGTAACTACCTGTGTTTCGGGTTGAGAGATCCAATTTATTCCGCTTTCTTGCATGTGATCACGATCCAAATCAATCAAACCATCTTTTGTTTGTGCCCACTTCAGGGTAACAAAGGGCCGTTTTTTTGTTTGAAAGGTGATGAAGCGTTTGTTTAATTCTTGTGCTTCCTTCTCCAGGATCCCGCAATCTACCTGAATTCCAGCTTGTTTTAGTCTTTCAATTCCCTGGCCGGCAACTTCCGGATAGGGATCGATCTGAGCGATTACAACCCGTTTAAACCGGTAATGAACCAATAAGTCTGCACATGGCGGTGTTTTTCCGAAATGAGAACAGGGTTCCAGTGTAACGTAAATTGTTGCTTCTTGAAGAAGTGATTTATCGGCGACTGAATTCACCGCATTTACTTCCGCATGAGCTTCCCCGTATTTTTGATGATAACCTTCCCCGATGATTTTGTCATTCAGAACAATAATAGCTCCGACAAGGGGATTTGATGCTGTGGATACTCCGCCAAGTTTTGCCAATTGCAAAGCACGAAGCATGTAT
>CAMPIU010000273.1 GCA_946886545.1 uncultured Flavobacteriales bacterium
ACGAATAAGCGCTCAATTCCTAATAATTTCATTACCCGAACAGGAAATGTTACCTGCTGCATGTTGTAACCTTCGTAAAAATGGAAACGGCCTTGCATTGCAACGACTTTTTTTCCACCTAAATTTCCGAAAATCAATTTCCCGGAGTGACTTTCCACAGTAGAAACAGGGAAATGAGGGATATCCTGGTAGGAAATCTCATCAATCACTTCAATTTCTTTAACCAATCCGCCTAATCCGGTTCCCAGGATGATTCCGATACTTGGTTTAACCTGTGTTTTGCTGTTGATATAATCAGCAGCTTCTTTCATTTGCTCTAACAACATAATTTTTGAGTAAATCTTTAAAATCTTCTTCTCTGTCTATTTTTAACGAAATGCTTTGTACAAAAAATGGAATCTTGCTTTCTAAAATCACTTCCTTCCACTCTGCAAAACGCACCGCATCTTTTTCGGTTGTAACTACCACACAACGTTGGTTTGCAAAAGTAGCAACTTTTTGCTGAATTTGTTGAATATCCTCGCGGGTAAAGCTGTGATGATCCGGGAATTTTAATGCGTCAACCCGATGGTTTTCAGCTAAAAAACGATATAGCGGTTCGGGTTGGGCAATTCCGGTTACCAATATAATTTGATCAACCGCTTCCCAAACTGACCCGAAAAGACCTTTTAAATCTCCGTAAACAACTTCGCTGAAGAAGATATTTTCCTTATTCAGTGGAATCTTTTTTCGAAAAGGTAATTTATCATTTTCAGTTAATCCGTCCGGACATTTGGTCACCAGGACAATATCTGCGCGTTTCATTCCTGCTCTCGGCTCTCTGAGATTTCCTGCAGGGAAAACAAAGTCGGAAAATACCGGGCGATCATAAGTCATGAGCAAAATATTCAGACCGGCTTTTACGGCTCTGTGCTGAAAGGCATCATCCAAAAGAATTAACGAATTTCCTTTGTGTTCGCGAATCCAGTCGACCCCGATTTGTCGTTTTTCAGCTACTACAACCGGAATTTGCTGCTGGAAATTAGTCCAGTACATCATGGGTTCATCTCCCAATTCACTTGCGGTACTTTCTTTGTTTGCAATGAATAATCCCTTTGTTTTCCTGCCGTAACCCCGCGATAAAATGACCGGTTTTTCAGTCTCAAATAATTTGGCAAGATATGCGGTGAGTGGTGATTTTCCGGTTCCGCCAACAGTTATATTTCCAATGCAGACAGATGCTCCCGGAATTGGGTGTGATTTGAAAATCCCGATACTATAAAACCAATTCCGCAAACTTACAATTAAGCTGTAAACCCAGGAAAAGGGAAGAAGAATGATCCGCCATGAATACATGGAGGTAAAGATAATAGAAATCCTCCATTTCAGTTATTTATACTGGTAAGGAAAATCCCCTGTTCTTTATATTGGGCAGGTGATTACAGGAATTGTTGAAGACTGTCTATTTGGAAATGAAACGGCTGAATTCACTGCTCAGTTCCTGGAAAACTTTTTCAAGGATTTTTACAACTTTCTCTTCAGCTTCTTGAAATTCGACATGTCGATGATTTGTTGCGAGGGAATTTCCCATTGCTTGCTCTATAAGGTTAATTCCTTCAAATTCATATTTGATCTCATTGATCGATTGAATGCAATCGGTTAGTTGGTTTTGAAATTTTTCAACTATAATTTGGAAATCTTCTTGCTTATTCCTTTTAGCAGCCTTTTCTAAATGACCCTGGAGCAGGTTTATTTCATAGTTATAGTCGTCCAATTTATTAAACCAATTCCCGTTTTCATTATGTTGTATATGGATCGACCCGTTTTGACTCATAGTTTTAATTTTACTGCGATTCATATAAATCAAAAATACAAGGGACTACCCGGATAAAATATGATACAGATCAGTTCTTTGAATTTCATTTCTATCCGAAAAAGAATTCATGGATAGACTCAGGGGTCTTTAAATTTACATCCATGGCCCTCCTTTCTATTTTGACTCCTTTTCGCAACGCTGAAATACATCGGGGGAAACAGGCTTGTCGATCCTTGCCCAAACTCATACAGAGTGGGATTGGATTTTTGGTGAATGATCACAGTACGGAGAACGAAAGAGAAGCTTTAAAGGATTTACTGCAAGATCCTGGAATTCATTTGCCGGAAAATAAAGGGAAGTAGAGCGATCCGCCATGAATACATGGAGGTAAAGATAATAGAAATCCTTCACTTCCATTCGTCTGAAAATAGGGAAGGGAGCCTTATTATGAGCTCCCTTTTTGTGGTTATTGTATGAATGTATTGAACCTTACATCCATTTAGAAACAAATCGATTGAATTCTTCACGTAACTCATTGAAGACTTTTTCAAAGATTTGGATTTCTTCTTTCTCTGCTTGATGATATTCAACCTTACGATGGTCTGTTGCAACCGGGTTTTTGGTAATCTCATCTGTAAGTTTATCCTCTGAAATGTTTACCTTATGCTGTATTTCATCAATGGTGTTTCGATGAATGATTAACCGGTTCTGGAATTGCTCTACTAAAGCCAGGACGTCTTTGTGATTGTTCTTTGCAGCAATTTCTTCCAGGCGATTTTGAAGTATTTTTATTTCGTCTTTGTAGAAATCCAATTTATTAGACCATTCCACATTTTCTTCATGTTGCTTATAAATAAATTCGTTCTGACTCATGGCTTCATTAATTTTACTGGTGTAATTATTTATACCAAAAGTAGCATGGGATATTGCTTTAGAACATGATCTAAGTCAATTGGTTTTATGACTTTTATCGGGAACAAAGCATAAATTTGCAGGCATGTCGCTCATATCCATTCTTACGCCCTACCGCAATGCTTCAAACTACATCCTGGAAACGGGCTTGTCTATTTTAGCACAATCACATACCAATTGGGAATGGATCCTGGTGAATGACCACAGTATAGAAAATGAATCGGAAGTCATTGCTGGTTTATTGAACGATCCGAGAATCAGCTTAGTGGAAAATGATGGGAAGGGAATTATTGATGCACTTTGCACTGGATTTGCACAGGCAAATGGAGAATACATCACTCGAATGGATGCCGATGATGTAATGCCTGATTTCAAATTAGAACAAATGTTGCAAACTCTCCAAAATGAGAAAATCCACATTGTAACGGGGAAGGTGAACTATTTTTCTGAGACAGGAGTTATTTCGTCTGGTTATTTGAGTTATGAGAATTGGTTGAACGAGAGGGTGAATGCCCAGGATTTTTATCATCATATTTACCGCGAATGCACACTTGCTTCCGGAAATTGGATGATGAACAAGTCGGATTTGGAGCAATGCGGTGGTTTCACGGGATTGAATTACCCGGAGGATTATGATCTGCTGTTTCGCTGGTATGAGTCGGGATACAGTATAAAAGGCCTGGATTTGGTTACGCATTTGTGGCGTGATCATGATTTGCGAACCTCAAAAACAAGCTCAGATTATCAGCAAAAAGCATTTTTTTCTTTGAAGATCAATCGGTTTATTGCTTTGGACTGGGATTCAAAACAACAATTGATTGTCAATGGGACGGGCCAGAAAGGGCGTTTAACAGCAAAATTGCTAATCGAACTGAATGTTTCGTTTATTTGGGTAAGCCATGAGCCGGAAAAGTTTCCTGACGGTATTTTCGGACATCCGCTCGCAGGTATGAATGAAATTCCTTCTTGTGATCAGGCACAGATTTTAAATACGACTTTGATTTCTGAAGCGGAATTGGAAATAATCTATATACCGACGATTTCGGAAATCCGTTTCTATAATCTGTAATTATGAGGAACTTATCGGGTTTGCAAATTTTGCTCCCTGATAATTGTAAAATTGATATTTAATGTCTCTTTGATTTCGTATCTTTGATAATCAAATCCTTGAAAAAAATGCAGGTAAAGGAACTCGTTTCTTATTTAAATCAGATTGCGCCTTTTGCGTACCAGGAATCGTATGATAATTCAGGATTACTAGTCGGTGATCCAAATGCGAAGGTCAAAGGTGTTTTGGTTGCTCTGGATTGCATCGAATCAATTGTTGACGAAGCGATTTTACACGGAGCAAATGTGATCTTAACACATCATCCCATTATTTTCAAGGGTTTGAAACGAATCACCGGATCAAATTATGTAGAACGAACAGTTTTAAAGGCCATCAAGAACGACATCAATTTAATTGCCATTCATACCAACCTGGATAACGTTCATTTTGGAGTAAATCATATTATTTCTGAGAAACTGGGCCTTACCAATCTCAAAATATTGAGTCCGAAAGCAGCAACAAATTATAAACTGGCCGTTTTTGTACCTCAGACTCACGCAGATCTGTTGAGAGAAGCAATGGCGAAAGCAGGCGCTGGGATGATCGGCTCCTATGATTCATGCAGTTTCAGTTCAAAGGGAGAAGGTCGGTTCAAGCCGGATAAGGATGCAGCTCCCTTCCTTGGAAAAGCCGGTGAACTGGAAGTTGTGGAAGAAATGAAGGTGGAAGTAATTATTTCAGAACACTCCATTTCAGCCGTTTTGCATGCAATGAGAGCAACTCATCCGTATGAAGAGATTGCCTATGATTTGATCGGCTTAACGAATGCGAATGAATACATCGGAAGCGGAATGATCGGAACGCTGGAAGAGGGCATGGAAGCGATTGAATTCCTTCATTTTGTCAAAAGAACCTTTCATTGCGGTACTGTTCGATACACCAATCCGACCAAATCGATGGTGAAAACCATTGCCGTTTGCGGTGGAGCCGGAAGTTTTTTATTAAAAGATGCAATTCGGGCAAAAGCAGACGTCTTTATCACTGGTGACTTCAAATAC
>CAMPIU010000274.1 GCA_946886545.1 uncultured Flavobacteriales bacterium
GATATAGCATAGATATAGCGACGTTTGTATCTATTTTAAACAAAATTGACCTATAACAAACATGAATAGTGAAGCCTGGCAGGACACAATTCATTCAATCAACTGACAAACGCAATTCGCAATTGGAAATTCGTAATTAGGAATTACGAATTAACTACCTTTACACGATCTGCTAAGGCGGGTGGCAATCATTGCACGTAAATCAAAACGTCCAAAATGAAAAAAGAAACTACAGCAAATAACTCAACAGCGCTAGTCGACGATCCGACACCGGACAGGCATATAAAAAGTGCCCATTTATCAGCGGAACCACTGTCCCGTTTGGATTCCCAAGCAGCGAAACCGCATCCCATCAGTGATTCCGATGTTCCTTATCGCGATCTGACGAATGCTGAAACAAAGCGGGCAAGCATAGAACAGCTTATCGACAAACTGGATGTGAAGCACAATCTGAGGTATCAACGAACAGCTGATGATACCTATTGCAATGTATATGCATACGACTTTTGCTATTTCGCACAAGCGTATTTGCCTACCGTTTGGTGGACAAAAGAATCCCTCGAAAAAATACTGGCCGGACAAGAGGTTGTGCCGGTGTATGACGAAACCGTTGCCCGGATCTACTCAAGCGCCATCCACGATTGGTTGTTACTGTGGGGAGCCAGTTTTGGCTGGAAACGGATGACGGACCTCGATGAAATCCAACAGAAGGTAAACGAAGAAGGTGGAGTTGGGATCATTTGTGCCAAACGAAAAATTGTAGGACTTTCCGGACATATTTCAGTTATTGTTCCTGAAACCACCGGCAAAAAAGCATACCGGGAAAATGGAGTGGTGATTTACCCTTTGCAGTCGCAGGCCGGGAAATTGAACTACAATTATTTCGCGAAAGCACGGAAAGATTGGTGGAATCACGAGCGCTATTCTTCGCACGTTTTCTTTTACCATGATTAGATTTCCCACTGATCCCGAATAATCGGGACAAGTTGCACAGATGAAAAGCGAGCCTACCGGTCTCGCTTGATGTATATAATTACAGTAAGTCCAATATAAGGCATCCGGTAGGTGCCTTTAAAATCTGCGAATCAGTGGTAAAGAAAACCACCGTGATTTCGTAAAAAACTTGAAAATTAAATGAAGGAGAAACCGAAACAAAAATACTACTGGGGAATTGGATTGGAAAACGAAACCTACCTGAAATTCGAAGATTCACTCCTTGTTTCGGGCGCCTTTATACAAGAAAAAGTTGGCTATGAACGGTATAGTATTGATTACAGGACCTGCTATAAATCGGGAAGTTTGGCACTTGTTCTGGAAGCTGCTTTCGATAAAAACAAAAAGTACCGGGTAAGCCAAATGATCAACAGTCATTCACTTGATAAACTGGATGTAAACTACCAGCACAAGACTTTACCTGCCACAAAACCACCGGTCGACAATCCGGAATACCTCGGAAAATCAATTCTCGAAGTTTTCCTGGGAGACCAGCCTTACAATATTCAAAGTATGCTGACTCAAAAAAACAACCCGATGGGATCTGTAAATTTTGACGGCGATTCAATTGAATTTGTAACCAAATACTTTGAAAACAGAACTGTATCGGATGCTTGTGATGAGCTAAAAGCAACCAAACAATTATTCATCGATAAACTGAACGAATCATCAGTTTTAGACGGAAAACTAAGCTTCCCAGATTATAACATCGGGCTAAACATGTTCATGTCCAATCAGAAAAACGTCGTTCTCTTTAATAACGGGACCTTCCATTTTCACATGACTTTGCCAACCGTAACAGAAAACAGCCGCATCGTTGATTATCCTACTTTTGATAAAACACACGCCAATGCGATCTACCTACTACAGTGGTTCGAGCCATTTTTCATAGCAACGCTGGGCAGTCCGGACATTATGGGTGTAATTAGTGAAACGTATCAGCTCACTGAAAAATTTGCTTTGGGCTCTATGAGAAACGCTATGTCGCGCTACACCGGAGTGGGTACTTTCAATAAAGCAATGGCAAAAGGAAAGGTCCTAACCTACCAGGTGGAAGAATTCAGAAAACTCTTAAAGTTTGGCAAAGAAGAAAATATCTGGTGGCGCGATCAGATTGAATCAGCTTTGGGCTATGAATTGCTTTCCGATGTCGGATTGGATTTCAACCAGGAAAAAATGTACCAAAGCGGTTTCGAATTCAGAAGCTTCGACGAATTCCCGGCAGGTTACCTGAACAATGTACTTCATGCAATTATTCTGATCTGTGAGCACTCTTTAAATCTTCCGGATGTATCCTGGGGACATGACAGCGTGGTCTGGAACAATTTAGTTTTCAAATCATTAAAACACGGCTATCAGACAGAAATAACCGAAGTTGAGAAGCAGGAAGTATTGGATCTGTTAAACCTTTCATCATACAAAAGCGAATTTGAGGCAATCACACTGCTCGATAAATTCTTCTTTCAAATCCTGGTGGTATTGCACGAGAAATACAAAGACGAAAACACCTGCATCGACTCCATGATCGGTGAAAAAACCACCGCGCCTCCGAAATGGGACAACTTTAATAAATACCAGGTAGAACAGCATAGGAAGCAGATTGAAGGGTTTGAGTAGAACCGGACAAAAATGAACAATTTGATACAATTTCGGATACATGGCTGAAAGAAGCATATATATCGCCGTAATGATGGGTTTCTTTATCTTATCAGGAATCGGAGGATATTTTGGAAATCCCGCAGGCTCGGTGTGGTCAGATTGGATTATGGAAAAAGGAAGATGGATAATGCTTCTTGCAAATTTGTTATTTCTCATATTCGCTTTCCGTCAATTATACATCTGGAATATTACTGTAGGAGAAAATGAAATTTACCTCAAACGGTTTTTAGGATCCAAAAAGATTACTCTCCATAAAAAGGACTTGATTTCATTCGATGTGGAACTGCAGAAAGATCCGTCATGGATGAAACGACCACGTACAACGATCATAGTAAGCCTCCAAACAACACAGGGGAAAATAACATTTAATTCCTATGACTACCAGTCATTTGAAAGCAAAATGGCAGAATTATTTTCACAGCACAAGGAAATGCGCCTGCAATGCCTCGGAGAAATATCCAGGTTGAAAGCCAAAGCCGGGGTTTAACCTTTTTTGTCTATTACTACTATAGCATCCGTCTGCTTTTTTTGTGTAATTTTGCACAAACTAATCGAAAAGGAATGTCAGCAACAGCAACAGATCTTGGAATACAAGAAACATTAAAAACATTGGGAATCGAAGCGGTAAACCGCGGAGCTTCAACAGGAGGATATTGGTTTAATACACGTGGAACTCAAATCGATTCGATTTCGCCTGTAGACGGACAAGTGATTGCATCTGTTTCTTCGGCTACGGAAGCAGAATACGAAGCAATAGTTTTGAAAGCACAGGAAGCATTCAAATACTGGAGAATGATCCCGGCACCTAAGCGCGGTGAGGTGATTCGTCAGCTGGCTGAGAAAATTCGCGAGAAAAAACAGGCATTAGGTGAACTCGTTTCTTACGAAATGGGGAAATCATTGCAGGAAGGTTTAGGAGAAGTTCAGGAAATGATCGATATCTGTGATTTCGCAGTAGGTCTTTCCCGTCAGTTATATGGTCTTACGATGCACTCTGAGCGTCCGGGACACAGAATGTATGAGCAGTACCACCCACTTGGAATCGTAGGAATTATTTCTGCTTTTAACTTCCCGGTTGCTGTTTGGAACTGGAATACTGCTTTGGCCTGGGTTTGTGGAGACGTTTGTATCTGGAAACCATCCGAAAAAACACCTTTGACGGCTATTGCATGTCAAAAACTGACACAAGAGGTTTTCGAAGCAAACGGAGTTCCGGAAGGAGTTTCCTGTTTGTTGATCGGAGATGCTGAGATCGGAAAATTAATGTCAAATGACACACGCATTCCATTAATTTCTGCAACAGGTTCTACCCGTATGGGGAAATTGGTTGGTGAAGCAGTTGGAAAACGTTTGGGTCGCCACTTATTGGAATTAGGAGGAAACAACGCAGTAATCATCACGGAAAGTGCTGATTTGAAAATTGTGGTTCCGGGAGCGGTATTCGGTGCAGTAGGAACTGCCGGACAGCGTTGTACTTCAACTCGCCGTTTGATCATTCACGAATCTGTTTACGATAAAGTAAGAGATGCTTTGGTTAATGCATACAAACAATTGAAGATCGGAAATCCATTGGATCAAAACAATCACGTTGGACCGCTTATCGATAAAGACGCAGTAGCTGCTTACCAGAATGCTTTGACACAAGTTGTTGAAGAAGGTGGTAAAATTTTGGTTGAAGGCGGAGTTCTTTCAGGTGAAGGTTACGAATCCGGATGCTATGTGAAACCGGCAATTGCAGAGGCTCAAAATACCTTTAAAATTGTTCAGCACGAAACATTTGCTCCTGTCTTGTATTTGATGAAATACACCGGTGGTGTAGAAAATGCAATCGCTATCCAAAACGGAGTTCCTCAGGGATTGTCTTCGGCAATCATGACAAACAACCTGCGTGAAGCAGAAGCGTTCTTGTCACAAGCAGGATCTGACTGTGGAATTGCAAACGTAAATATCGGTACTTCAGGTGCTGAGATCGGCGGAGCTTTCGGTGGTGAAAAAGAAACCGGTGGCGGACGTGAATCAGGATCGGATGCATGGAAAGTATACATGCGCCGTCAGACAAACACGATCAATTACACCGATTCATTGCCATTGGCACAGGGAATCAAATTTGATTTGTAAAATCTTATATAAATGAAATATTGTAGGGGCGCGATTAATCGCG
>CAMPIU010000275.1 GCA_946886545.1 uncultured Flavobacteriales bacterium
TCTATTTTCCCTTCAACCGAACTCATATCTTTTTAGGCAGGTTTTTAGCAAATTCGGGGTAGAGGCGGTATTTTTTTGCAACCGGATCCAGGAAAAATTTAAATTTCAATTCCTTTTTCTTTGTAATCGAAGGAATGTACTTATAAATATCTCCTACATTTTTGGTGTAAGAATCAATTTCACTGGTATAAATAGCAATATCCATCGGGATCTGGTTCGGATTCTCTTCGTAAGCATGAACTAATGCCTCAGGTTGATCTTCCCCGACAAAATCGAAGGATTTCCATTGAAAAACCATCATCATATCGTGGTCATTAAACACAGAAAAGTAGCTTTTCCATCCTGAGTTCCGGATCCGGTATCCGACAATTACATCCTTTCTTGTAGGAGCAACAACAGATCTGAATTCAATATCCAGCTCTCTTCCCGGACTGGATGGTGCAAAAATCGGATTCGATATGCGGTCCAATGCTCCGTCGTAATAGAACATGTAATTGTAGTTTCCGGTGAATCCCAGTTCCGCTGCTTTTGCCTGCCGGTTGTTTTTTATTGCTTCATCCATTGCGTATTCCATGCGATTGATCGTGATGATTGCATCTTCGATGGTATCTGCATTGATGTATTCCTTATAAATCCGCATAGAAAATTTTTCATTGACAGGAATTGCCAGGGATGCCATAATCTCTCTTCGTGCTCTTGCATCCAAACTTTCGTTGCTTTTTTCATTTGTTCCTTCAACGGTTTCGGTAGAATCGGTGGCAGTTTCATCACTGCAAGAACTGGTGATAAGCAGCAAACAAATAATGGAAATAGAAAATGATTTCATAGTTATTTAATAATCGATGTCTAAGTTAAAACGGTTCTTCAGGTCAAAAAGATTGCTGTTTTTTTTCGCTAATTTATCGAAACGATCCGGGCCATTCAGATACTTCACTTCTTCAGGAGCATCTTTGATCATTTCTAATTGGATATTGAGATCGTAATTCTGGACCTCTTTGCGGATATAAGCCATAACTTCTCCGATGGCACCTTCAAGCCGGGTGAACTGAATGGTATTGTCTACCTCAAACTGGAAAGTTGTTTCATCCAATTGAACAGGTTCCCGTTTAATCATTACGTGATAAACCTGGTCTTGTCCGTTCAATTTTTGAGTATGGGCCATTGTTTTCCAAAGACGAATCACATCATCCTTATGGAATTCCTTCTTAGGTAAATCACTTTGAGGAACTTGCGCTTTTGCTTTTTGCTGCTCAATTAAGTGATTAATGGATAAGTTGTTGGAGTTTAAATTTCCTGTCGGAGCAGAAAGTACTTTTGCTTCCGGTTTTGCTGAAAAAGCAACTCTTTCCGGTGTAACAGATGGCTTGTTTACAGGCTTGGTCTCATTTCTCAGGCTTTGTCCTGCGAATGGAATAATCTGAACCGGATCAGTTAAGGATTTTTTTTTTCGAGCTCAGATTTCACCGAACAAATTTGCATTAAAGTCAGTTCGACCAGTAGTCGCTGATTTTTTGCGGCCTTGTAGTCGACATCTGCTTTACTGAGAACTCCCAGACAGCGCAATGCAAATGCACCGTCCACTTTTTTAGCCTGATCGACAAATAATTTTTCAGTAGTTTCACCGACCTCCAATAAATGTGCTGTGCGCGGATCCTTGCAAATCAATAAATTTCTGAAATGCTCGGAAAGGCCTACCAGGAACTGATGCCCGTCAAATCCTTTTTCCATGACATCATTGAACAGCAACAAACAAGCTGGAATATCTTCATTCAAGGCATTTTCAACGACTTTGAAATAATAGTCGTGATCCAATACATTTAGGTTCTCTAAAACGGCTTTATGAGTAATTGTTGTTCCACAAAAACTTACAATCTGGTCGAAGATAGACAGAGCATCACGCAAGGCTCCATCTGCCTTTTGGGCAATTAAATGAAGTGCATCGGGATCTGCTGAAATTGCTTCCTGGGTTGCTACATGCGCCAAATGATCGGCAATATCTTTTACTTTAATTCGCTGAAAGTCAAAGATCTGACAACGGGATAAAATAGTTGGAAGGATCTTATGCTTTTCTGTGGTTGCCAAAATGAAAATAGCATGAGCCGGCGGCTCTTCCAAGGTTTTCAAAAAAGCATTAAATGCTGCAGTTGACAGCATGTGAACCTCGTCAATAATGTAAACCTTATGAGTTCCCAATTGTGGTGCAATCCTCACCTGATCAATCAATCCGCGAATATCATCCACAGAGTTATTTGATGCAGCATCTAATTCATAAACATTCAGAGAAGCACCTTCATTAAAGGAAAGACAGCTGTCACATTGATCACAGGCTTCAACAGATTCTGTTCTGTTAAAACAATTGATCGTTTTGGCTAAAATACGCGCAGTAGTTGTTTTACCAACTCCTCTGGAACCACAAAATAAGAATGCTTGAGCTAAATGCTGATTCTTAATTGCATTTTTCAGGGTGTTAGTAATTGCCTTCTGCCCAACAACCGTATCAAAGGTTTGGGGCCTGTATTTTCTGGCAGAAACAACGAAATCCGACATGGAAACAAAATTAGCTAAACTTTCGCAAAAATGATAACTTAAAGTTGAAAGTGTTTAAAAGTTTACACTTCGACTCCGTTCAGTGTTCGTATTGATTTTGCTATAAGGTGACTGAGGGGAGTCGAAGATACATTTCAATCGGATCTTCTGATCTATTGAGTAAGCTGGTTTTCCAAAATTCCGAACTCTCTGATTCTTTTTTCGAGAATATTGGAGTACTCCAGGGCTTCGCTTTGTCCACCTTCAATGTAAGATTTTTGCACCCATATTTTCGCATTCTGCAAATCGTTCAGAACTTCATAGGCGAGAGCGACGTTATATGCTGCGCGGGCCTTGATCTTCGATTTGGGGTTTGATTCATATTCTTCCTGCCATGTTTTTAAGGCACCTTCCCAGTCCCGTGTCAAAGCTTGTCTGGAACCTATCTTCATCCCGCCTTTTTTTCCGATATACATCATACGCTTTTCCCAAAAATAAAGTGGGACCAAGTCGTGTGCAAAAGATTTTCCTGTATAATAACTGACTTCCGTTAATGCTTCATTCCGTTTGATCAAACGGGCAATTGCTTCCACCGGATTGCTGGAACGCTGTCTCCATGTTTTGTCTTGTTTGTATCGGTCTTCGTAAATAATGGTTCTAGTGGCAGGATCATACAAACGGAAACCTGCTCTTGCGGTAGCTTTCCCCGTAACTTCAATTTCAGTACCATTTCCATTCAGAACATTTTGAACAGTTGCTGTAGCTGTTGCCGCAGGATTGATTACACTAAAGTCAGTGTCAAAAAATTCCAGGCTTAAAATTGCATCCGTTTCGTACTTTTTACAAATGCTGTCTACCTGATCCCAACTCATGGTTCCTCCAAAATCGACACTGGTATTTTTAGAAGCCATCATGGAACTGTCGCATCGTTTGATTTGAAAGCGCTCGCTTGTTCTTAACAGCTCATCAATCCCTTTAATACATTCATTCGATAATTCCTTGTCCTGCTTTGGGGTTTCCAGTGTCAGGGTTCCTTCAATTAATCCTGCTTTACCCGGAATGGAATGATTTAGCAAGGCCAGCGATTTAATTTTAGGATTTACACTGATTGTAGCAGGTCTTTGAACTTCGATCTGCATGCCTTGTGTTGTTCTGCATGAGCTGAAAATCAATAGGCTAATAGTGCTAATTGCAAGTAGTTGTTTCATATTCTTAAGTTCTGTACAAATATATCTGATTCTTTTGAATCGAAATTAAATACCTCTATTGTTTCAAGTGGTTTGCAGTGAACTAGCTTCATAGAGTCGAATAGAAAATGTTCATCCTTTTCAATTTTTCAATTTTACAGTTTTCAATTTTCAATTAAAGCTATCTTTGTGTAAAATTCAGTACATGAAAGTTTATAACAACATATTGGAAACCATTGGAAACACCCCTTTGGTAAGAATAAACAAGCTAACGAAAAATTGTAAAGCAACTGTTTTGGCGAAGGTCGAAACGACAAATCCGGGGAATTCAGTGAAGGACCGTATGGCGGTAAAAATGATTGAAGATGCTGAGAAATCAGGTCTTTTGAAGCCGGGTGGAACAATCATTGAAGGAACTTCAGGAAATACCGGAATGGGCTTGGCTTTGGTTGCAATTATTAAAGGTTATAAACTGATTTGTGTATTGAACGACAAGCAGTCGAAAGAAAAAATGGATATTTTGCGTGCTGTGGGAGCAGAAGTTGTTGTTTGTCCGACGGCTGTAGAGCCGACAGATCCACGTTCTTATTATTCAGTTTCAAAAAGATTGGCAAAAGAGATTCCAAATTCCTGGTATGTAAACCAATACGATAACTTATCGAACAGAACTGCTCATTACGAACAAACCGGACCTGAGATTTGGGAACAAACTGATGGGAAAGTGACACATTTTATCGTTGGAGTAGGGACCGGGGGAACAATTTCAGGTGTTGGAAAATATCTAAAGGAAAAGAACCCGAACATTAAAATTTGGGGAATCGATACCTATGGTTCTGTTTTCAAAAAATACAAGGAAACCGGAATTTTCGATGAAAATGAAATTTACCCTTATATCACAGAAGGAATCGGAGAAGATATTCTTCCTGCAAATGTGGACTTTGATGTAATCGACCGTTTCGAAAAAGTAACGGATAAAGATGCAGCGGTTTATACGCGTCGTTTGGCACGTGAAGAGGGAATCTTTGTAGGAAACTCTGCAGGAGCGGCAATCGGAGGTTTGATCCAATTACAAAATGAATTGAAAGAAGGTGATGTGG
>CAMPIU010000276.1 GCA_946886545.1 uncultured Flavobacteriales bacterium
GTACACACCTTGGGGAAAATGAAAATGAAGCAGGATATAACCAGGTAATTTTTGAATATTTAGATCAAAAATACGGAGATGAATGGCGGCTGGAATTACCGAATGATGCCATTGGATTTGAAGCACCTGAACTGCCTATTCCAGACCTTGGATCGATTGCCATGCAAATTGCACATTCTGTGAATTCCGGAAATCCGGCAGAATCAGTAAACTCAGATCCGGAAACTTCCATTTGGTGGTATGTACTGCCGACAAGTGGGTTTGCTTTGTTGCTTTCGCTTTATTTTATTAAACGGAAGAAGGATTGATTTTCAATTCAAAATGAAAAATATTCTTGATCAGACATCAAGTGATTAACAAAGACACTCTCATTCCACTAACCACTAAGTATTTTTTGTTCGCATTCAATTCTCTCACAACACTTAAAGAATTCGGGAACTTCAAAATGAACACATAAAAAGTGCTATTGAATGTATCCCGCGTTACGAAAGGCACTTGTGTGATTTTCAATTGAAAACAAGAGGCTTACTTCTACTACCATACTAATGGTCAAATAATTTATTAACTGTCTGCCCCAGTGAATGGCTTTTCACTTGTATTCCCCCTCCTTTTCACAGAGAACCTCTTTCTGAAAACGAAATAAGCTGATAAAACAGACAACAAAGGAACACCTGAGCCTAAGATTTCGATCAATCTTCTGTTTGTAATGTAAGGCCATTGAGCTGTAATAGTGAAAATACTTACTACAGAAAAAATAAGAACTAATCCCAACAGCGTTTTTCCTCTTGATTCCCATTTGACCAAAGCAATAAATATGATGAGG
Organism: uncultured Flavobacteriales bacterium; assembly: GCA_946886545.1. The sequence continues at coordinate 824 of CAMPIU010000276.1, forward strand.
GCGATTACCGTTATCAAATCATAAAAAAACGTAACCAAAACCTCTTCTCCATGAGCAAAAACAGGAATTGGCAGGAAAGTTAACAGGATAAAAAGAAGGTTATTTGACTTCATTTTTTTATTCAAACTTAAACAATTTTACACATGTAAAATGTCCTGTTCTCAAAAGGTTTTTTGACCTCAATCAAAACAGAAACTTCACCTGGAGTCTGCATGAAAAAGGAGTTCCCGGGGTAAAATGAATTTCATTCACTGATTGTGTTTCGTCCTTTAAGCGCGATTCGGTTAAAAACTGCGTTTCGTTCCATTTCATATTGAACACATTGTTTACAATGGCAGTCACTACAAATGACTTTCGCTGATATCCCAAAGTGAAATCGTTCACAAAATAACCTTTCGCCAAGATACTTCGATCTTCATTTGCGGTCCGGTTTCCCATATATCGATAAGAAAGTGTGGCAAAAATCCCCCTTTTGAAATTCAACTGTACTTTTCCGTCAGAAGTTAAAACCGGGGCCAGTGGAATAAAATCCTGACCGCTTGGTTCCGAAATTGACCGGGCATGTGAATAATTCAGATTGGAATACAAAAACAGCCAACTAAGCGGCTGAAAAGTAAGGCCTGCATCAAACCCCAGGCGCCGAGAACTTCCGCTCGGTTCTACTACTCCGGCATCGCCAACATAAACAAACTCCTGTTCCGAAAGCAAATACCACAAAGCACCGTTGAACAATAAATTTTTCGTGATTTTCCAGCTTATACCCAAATCTGTTCCCAAAGCCAGAGGCAATGCTTTTCTGGTAAGCTTATCCGATGAAAGCAATACCCGTGCATCATTGGAGTGATAACCGATTCCTGATTTTAAATAGAGCTGTAAATCATCCGTGGCATTGTATAATACAGATAATTTGGGTAAAAGTACGGTTTGAGATAAGCTTTCAGGCTGATAAACACTGTCTTTGAGGCTATTGTAATAAAAACTCACATTATCACCGCGTAAAGCAGCACTGATCACCAATCTGTTGATCTCCAGTTTGCCGGAAACATATCCGAAAATATTGGACTCATTGATATCTCCCAATTGAATTTGGTTCCGCAATTGTGTACGTCCGGTTGTTTGCGCCAAGCCAATATCATTGATGTCGTCGTAACGAAATCCGCCGCCACCTGTAAAGCTAAACGTAGTGATCTCATTCAAAGAAACAGACTTCTTATATTCGGTTTTTCCGCCATAGACCTTTCTGCTTTCATATTGGTGAATTTGATCTCCATTTATTGAATCTTCCAGGAAAAAAGTAAAATTCGAAAAGAGCGAAAAGTCGTATAACGAAACGAAAAAATTGCTTTTTAAAGAAGAAGAAGCTGAGATCCTTTGGATCACTCCCAACTGAATGTTGGTACGTGAAGTATTCACGCCTTCCGTATTATCAACGGCACCAAAGCGGGAGATGGAGTTATCTGCTACTGCTCTTTCCGGAATCTGACCCGATGCATTCCAACTACTTTGAAAAGTAGAAGCTGAAATGTTTATTTTAAAATTCGGAGAAACCACCCCGGTATATTTTCCGTAGAAATTAATTCGTCTGAAATCCTGTGGTGATTCGAAGTAATTGTCCGTTTGAAAATAATCTGCAGCGAAATACGCATTGTTCCGTTGGTTTTCCAGCACTTTGATTCCTGTAGTAATCTTTTTGTGCTGGAACATACCGTATTCACCGGAAACAAAACTTTTTACCAATTGGTCCCGCGTTTGAAAATCGACAGACCCGGCGGTTGCCAGATTCCCTTTCGTTACATCGTAGGGCCCCTTTTCAAAGTTGATCTTATCCACCACTTCCGGCATCACGAAATGAAAATCTGCGTATCCTTGACCATGTGCGTGAGAAACCATATTGACCGGCATTCCATCTACTGAAAGAGCTACATCGGTCCCATGATCAATATCAAATCCGCGCAAAAATAATTGTTCTGCTTTACCACCACCGGCATGTTGCGCCACAAATAAACCCGGAACCAAAGTAAGTAATTCCTGTGCCGAACGAACAGGCTGTAAAGTCAGATTGATATTTGCGCTTTTCGTCAATTGAGTTTTATTGCCTGTTACCTTCACTTCACTTAATTCGGTAGCATTTTCAAACAACTGAAAGAAAACATTTTGTTCGAAATAAGCTTCATTATCAATCAAAATCCCCCTTGTTTGATATCCACGGCTCTCAATTAATATCGAATCACCCAGATGCACATCCGTTAGTACAAACTCCCCCAAACCATTTGTAATACTGTATTTTTTAGTGCTAATCAAAGTAACCTTCGCATGTTGAATTCCCTGTGATTGTTGGTCGGTTACAATTCCATTGATCCCATGAGAAAAACCCGGATTTGACAGCAAAATAATGCCCAATAGACCGATCAGCCGCTTACCATTCAGGATAAAGAAGTCATTGTTTTTCATAGCGCAAGGATTTTAATTGAGAATGAAAATCGGTGTATGCGATTAAATCATTTTCTTCGCACGATCAGCAAACAAATGATCCTGATACGGATCAATGGCAAATGCTTTTTGGATTAGCTTCTTGTCTTTATTGATCAAACCGCTGATGCAATACAAATCCCCTTCCTGCTTATTTGTCTTCATCGCAATTTTACTGTGTTTCGCTGCATTTTCCTGATCCCCGTTTGCGAAATAAGCAAAGGCAAGCAAGCGATTCACATCAATATTATTCGGACGTAATTTGTATTCCTTCAAGCCTAAATCCAATGCTCTTTTGTAATCTTTTTTAAAGTCAAGCAGGAAGAAAGCATATTCCATATTTACGTTGTGTCCGGATTCAATATCTTCCTGGAACATCGATTCGATTCGCGGAACCAAGCGCTTCACCTCCTCTTTTTTGCCTTGTTTTTTATATAATTTCGCCTGATCGATAATAAACCCTATTTCCGGAACAGCATTTAAAGCCACCGTGTACAACGAATCTGCTTTGGCATAATTTCCACGTTTTGCTTCAACACTCGCCATTCCTGCAATCCCGAAGGGATAATTTGCTCTCTCTTTCGCTGAGAATTGATAATAAGCCATTGCAGAATCCAGCTGATTGTGGTTTTCGAGCATTTTTCCCATTGTTACAATCGTCCAGCATTTGTATTCCGAATAAGGTGCCCCAGCTTCAATTGCCTGCTCCATGGATTTGATACTCCCTTTCATGTCACCGTAAATTTCACGCAAGTAGGAAATCCGGCTATAAGAGCGTAAATCCGGACGAATCGAGATCATTTTATCACAATTCTTCACCGCTTCTTCGTAATTCCCGATCTCCACATTTGCATCAACCAAAACTCCATAAATACCCGAATTCGTATTATTCAAAGCCAGAGCCTTTTTCCCTGTAACAAGTGCTTCATTGAATTTATGCTGAGATAATTGAACGGTTGATTTGTAGAACAATGCCGTAAAATGCTGATCTGAAGTCATTTTTGTTGTGTCCTTCAAAGTCTCATTCAAGGTTACCAATGCAGCATTGTAGTAATAAGGATGCTCACCTGTAACACGCGCTTCGTAGATGTAGATTTCGGAAAGCTTAATAAGACTTTCAATCTTTGTTTTCTCGTTTGCGGCTTCAAAAGAAAGTTTGTTAAATTTCTCCCGGATCTTCAAAAATTCATCGTACGACAAATCTTTTTCCCGTTCCAGTAATTCCGGAATTTGAAACCCTTGTTTTACCACAATCTGTTCTTCTTTTTCTTCCGATGAATTACATGACGAGATCATTGAAGATGCGAATAATAAAGCGGCAATGGAAAGCGCATAAAAAGAGTAATTATTTTTTTTCATAACTATAGCGTTTAGCGTTTTTAAAAAATTCATTAGCAGAATTAAATCAGATACGTCACAAATCAGGTTATGGATTTTTTGAAACTATTTTTTTTATAAAAAACGTAGGGGCGAAAAATTTTTCTCCCCTACGTTTTTGTGGTGTGAGTGAT
>CAMPIU010000277.1 GCA_946886545.1 uncultured Flavobacteriales bacterium
GTTTTAAATCGCTTGCTTGGTCTTTACTTTTTCCAAACCATCAGTTTTTCGATGTAAACCTGGTTTCCGGCTTTCACTTCCACCATAATGAATCCGTCGGAGATCGTATCCGGCAACTGAACAGTCAGTTCGTTTGATCCATTCAGGCTCGTATAGATCGTATTTCCTATTATTTTCCCATCCATAGATTTGAGTACTACCTCAACCTTGTCATCAAAAGAGTGAATGAACTTCAATTGGAATTGATCACTTGTCGGGTTCGGATACAATTGCATCTCTTGCCCCGAAGAGAAAGAACCCTGATCTGCATTGCTTGATTTGTTACCAAACATGTAACAATCCGTATAGAAGAACTCCTGGCAATACTTATTCTCGCATTTTTCGCCATTGCTTGCTACTCCGGAAACTACCATACAAATCGAATAGCTCTGATTGACCTGAAACTGGAAAACGAAGTTTTGTCCGGATCCCATCTCAACATTATCTACCAACCATTTGATCTCAGTGATATTGACACACGTTGGATCCGAGGCAAAGGTGAAGAGAAATTCACAACTTCCGATTTGTGTCATCGAATAAACCGGTTCCAATTTGCAGTCACATTCGGATTTACATGTCACCTCGATCGTTTCGCAGATTTTTTCCTCGCAAAGAATATCGCCTTTTTCGTTTCGTACAATAACTGTAAGACACACGTTGTAACTATCGGATGAACTGTAGATATGACCTGCTACCTGTCCCATAGAGGTGGTACCATCTCCAAAGTCCCAGTGATATTCTACGAATTCCAAACATTCCGGTCCACCTGAAATACCTTCAAAGGTATACATACAGGTTGTTTCATCTAAGGAGTATTTGAGCTCCGGTTTCAATTTACATTCACAGCCAACACAGTCTACCGTCACTTTTTTGCAATAAGTCTCTGTACAAAGAATCACGCCTTTACTGTTGCGTACAATAACCTTCAGGCAAACAGTATAAGTACCTGCTGCTGAAAATTGGTGGTCTGCGGTTTGACCGCTTCCTGTCGTGCCATCACCAAAATTCCAACTGTATTCTATTAATTCGAAACATTCAGGATCACCTGAAAAGCCTTCGAACGTATAAGTACAAGTTGTTTCATCCAGTAAGAAGCTGTACTCCGGTCTCAATTCGCATGGACAAGCATTTCCTGTACATGTCACTTCTACTGGTCTGCAAAGAATATCCGAACAAAGAATGTTTCCTCTACTATCGTATACAAGAACCTTCAGGCAAACATTGTAAGTGCCAGGTGTCTGGAATACATGAGTAGGTGCTTGTCCGCTAGCTGTCGTTCCGTCACCGAAATTCCATTCATATTCTACGAATTCCAGGCAAGCCGGACCACCTGTAAATCCTTCAAAGCTATAGGTACAGGCCCCGTCAACCGAATAAATAAACATAGGTTTCAAATCACAATCGCACGGAGGTGTGCAGCTTGTTACCACCGTTTTACAGATCTGCTGCGAACATGTTTGTCCGGCCAGCGTAGCTGTTACCGTTAGGCAAACCTGGTGTGATCCCGCAGTTGGGAAGGTATGTGTAAGAATACTTCCTGTAGCAGGTACTCCGTCCAAAGTCCAGCTATATGTAATGTTTTGCAAACAAGAACCACCACCGTGTTCTCCGTTGAAAGTGACTTCACAAGTAGTATTGTCGATAATAAAATCGAAATCCGGATCAAGCGTACAGTCGCAGGTATCGCAAAACTCGGTAATCGTCATAGAGGAGCTTGACGTACAACCGGTCGTGTTATCCGTAACCGTCAGCGAGACAGTTCCCGGTAAAGTCGTCCAGATAACTGTAACGTCTGATTGATTGTCAAGACCCGCAATTCCGCCTCCGGTTATAGTCCATTGGGCTGTTTGTCCTGGTTGCAGGTTTGTTACATAATTCCCGGTAGCACTATTTGCGAAACAAATGGTTGGAGATCCTGCGATATTGGAAGATGTACCGATCTGAACAGTTGTTGAAAGAGTTGTTCCTCCTCCGCTTACTGTAATGGTATACGTTCCGGGAGCAGAAAAAATATGAACCGGATTTTGCAGGGTCGATGTATTGGATGCTCCGGATGCCGGATCACCAAAGTTCCAACTCCAGGTATTGGAGCAAAGCTGATTGTCGAACTGGTATTCCAAACAAGCTATTTGTTCAACGAATAGCGAATCCGAGAACACGGAATTCCCTGTTGCATCAATCAAGTTGGGCATACTATGGGTCAGATTCGTTTGCATTTGCGGACCGGTTGCCGTATGCAAACAAGCATTCGGTGCAGCGATTGTATTTCTTACATTGGGTGCATGAATTACCTGAACAAAATTTGTTCCGCTGGAAAGATAGATTTTATCATCCGGACCTAGCTGCATAGCACAAGCTGTATTAGATCCCGAATTGGAAAACACCAGTCCGGATGTTGCAGGTGAAGGATCGGTAAGGTCATATTGATACAAATTACCGGTGTTCCATGCACTGCAATACAACAACTTGGAGTCCGGACTGAATGAAAGACCATAGCTTCTGATGTTATTCAGAAGAATCTGATTAGAGAGCGTTCCGGTATACGGATCGAAATCGAATACTGCCAATCCCAAAGCGGTATTACCTGATCCTGATCCGATAGCTATTCTCTTTCCGTCCCGGGATACTTCAAGTGATTGTTGCGAAGGATTGAAAGGCGATAAGGTTTCGGACTGAAAAGTCAAGCCGGCAGATGTCAAACTATATATCATGATATAATACTGACTGCCTTTTTTACCGGTAGTCAAAATCCAGTAACCATTGCATGATTTTACGGCAGTAATTCCTTCTCCTCCCATCAATGCTCCATCAAGACCGAGCTGATAACCAAGGCCGGCAGGTCCTGTGATCGGAACGTTCCAATTGGAAGTCATTGCAGCTAATCCAGCATTTATTTGCACAATACTGAATCTGAACCCATCCGTACCGGGTTCGGTTGTCGGTCCGGCATAAGCACCTGCATCTTTTGTGAACAGGTAATATTGGTTTGGATTCGCCGGATTGGGTACGATCAGTGCACCCTTATGCGCAGAAAGATCCGATTTAAGTGGCGCACTAGCGTTGATTTCAGCGTGATTCGCATCCCATACTTTAATTCCGTTGGTATAAAACAGCAAGTCACCCTGCGCATTGCTTTGTACGTTACAAGCCTCATCAATGTAATTTCCATGAACATAAGCGGCGTTGTCATAGACCGGTGCTCCCGAACTAAAGTCCAATCCTCCCCTTTGTCCAAAATACCAATTTCCCTGGTCCATGTTTACCGGTGAACAGGAATTTATAAATACCGATTGGGTGGATGATACTGAATTCGTTCCATTATTAATGGTTAAGACCACGCTTGCCGGTTGATAAACGCCGGTATATGTATGTGAAACCGTTAATCCGGTGCCAGTTGTACCATCACCGAAATCCCAGGTATAAGTTACTCCCGGACTTGCAATAGCCGTAAAAGTAATGGCAGTGTTTACACATGGATTATAATTACTGACTGTAAAATCTGCCAGAAGACCACCATTGCAGCTAACTCCCGTATGAACCAGGTTATCTGAACTAACCAGGTTGGCACGAAACAAATTAATCTGCGCCAGCATCCGGTCATTCTGACCATCCGTAAAACCGGTCATGCAACCTTCGGAAACATAGTCCATGTAGTTATGAATGTCATCGGGTAAATTGGGTGATTCGTTGCAGGTATTCCATGTAGCAACCGGACATCCGGCATTCGGACTATTTACAGGTGGTGTATCACACACCTTATCCCCCGCTGTTGAACAATCGGAAGTTGTCATACCCTGGCAACCGCCATGAAACGTGTGGTAAAGTCCGAGGTAATGTCCTGTTTCATGTACCAATATCCGGCCCAGCTGACTGTATGGTTCCAGTGTACTGCAAGAACAGCTGGCCACATCTCCGAAAGCATCGTAAGACATCACGATACCATCTGTGGCACTGGTTGCAAGATCCGGGAACATGGCGTATCCCAATATTTTTTGTCCCGGAGGCAAGGTATTGGATGTAATTCCTTTCACCACAAAGATCTTTAAATACTGATCTGCCGGTAGTGTACTTCCAATAGACATCAATGCGGTTTGCTGTGCGACATTGTGATTTGTCAAGGAGGAATTCGCATAATGAAAGATCCCCGGAGTCGTGCTGGTGACTCCCAAAGGAACGCTCATCGATATTAAATTCTGCGGGCCGTTTTTAGTAGCCAAACAAAATTGAATTCCGTAATTGTCATAGTAGTCATTCAGAGCATCTATCTGGCTCGTTACCTGGAGATCCGTAATATTCTCCGGACCATTCTGATGAACCACATATACAACCACCGGGATAATCAGGTTGGCGCTCAGTGATTTTTCAGTTCCCTGGGCAGAATTCTTCTTCTTTTCCCGAATGAAGTCATTGATCCATAGATCGTGTTCATTTATTCGATCCTGGACTGCAGGATTTTTTTTAATCTGTTCATGCATCAGCTCATCAAAATAGCAATGGGCCGCAGGTGTTTTTTGCAACTTCTGTCCATAGGCGAACAGCAGGTTCAGGCTTAGCAACAGGGACAAACAGACCCTTGCAAGTAATCTTTCTTTCATAAGTGAGTGTTTTAATTTTTTTAAATTCAAATTTAACCGGGGAAAATTACCTTCTCATTCATGGTGGTGAACGAAAAACCCACGGCTGAAGATGTTTTTTGGTGTTTGGTGAGAGTTTGTTACTCATGTGATAGGGTTTTATTTATAGTGATCAACGA
>CAMPIU010000278.1 GCA_946886545.1 uncultured Flavobacteriales bacterium
GATTGGTATAAGGCATTGATGCAGAGTACGCTTACCATTGCTCCCGGAACTCCATGTCCTGTACAATCGGCTACTGCAAACCAGCTGATATGATTGCGTTTCTCGAACCAGAAGAAATCTCCGGCAATAATGTCTTTGGGTGCATAATAAACAAAAGCGTTTTCATCAAAACTTGACTGGATCTCTGATTCCAGTGGTAACAAAGCCTGCTGGATAAATCGTGCGTACTGAATACTTTCTACGATCTCGTGATTCTTGGATTCTACGATCAGTTTTTGCTCCTGTAATTCCTGCGTTCGTTCAATGACCTTGTCTTCCAGGTTTTCATATGAATGACGCAATTTCTGCATCATCGAATTGAAGTTTTTAGAGAGCAGGTCGAGTTCCAGACTTCCGGTTATTTCAATAGTTTGGTCCAGGTTGTCTGTGGAAATGGTTTCTGTTTTTCGAGCCAGTTCCTGGATGGGTTTGGTCAGTTTGCGCGAACGGAAGTAAACAATCACCGTCAGAATCACAAGTGTCAGCAAGAAAATAACTCCGAAACGCCACAACAGATCTGCTACGAGATTCTGATAGGGTAAATCGTTTGTCCCCAGTTCAAGCACATAACCGGAGTACAGTTTCGACTCCAATACAGGAAGAAAAATAAATTCGGTGAATTCTTTTCCTCTTGAGGAGGCATTGTCCGTATTGACGATGACATGTTTCTTCCTGTCTAAACAAGCCAGATATGCTTTTTGCAGTTTCGGATTCGTGATACTGATCTCCGGAATGTGTTTTACGCCCAAATAGAGCTCCACGCGGTCAATGGCTTCAAACCGTTTGTCCAGACTGCGGATTTTGGAAAGCAATAATTCTTTGAATTCATCAGCCGATTTGGAATAGAAACCCAGTTCGATAATATGTTTGCCATCGAAAGAAGTTTGGTAGCTGTATTTCTTGATCTTCCCGGTCTTGATCTCCAGTCCGAAACGGTCTTCTTTAAAAGTTTTGGATTGAAAGATCTTTGTGAAGAAGGGAACGAATGTTTGGTTGAGCTTTTTAAAATCCAATCCAAGATCCGGTTTGAAGGTCGTGTTAGTGATCTTCAGATTCCGGTCGATGAGGTAAATATCTTCCCGTGAAGAATCCATTCCTAATGAGCTTCGCAAGCTATTCAAATCAAGTGTTCGTGCATTTTCTTTTGCAAGGGCGAATTGAATCTCCCGGGAAGCATCCCGCATACGCTGAATGATTGATTGCTCATGGGTCCGCATGGAAAAATCGTAGTATTCGATCAGATTCCTGGTTTCGGCTACAATGCTTTTCTTTTGGTGGACAATGTCGTTTTCAACTTTGTCTAAGTTGTATTGGTAAGTGAGATAGAAAACAATGGAAAAGATCAGCAATACGGGAATCAAAATATTCACCAGTAGTTGTTGCAAGATGCTTCGTTTCGTTTTCACGAGGTGAATTTATGGAAATAGTTTGTGCGAATGCAATTTGGAGGCTTTTATGATAAATAAATACGGCAAATGCGGTAGGAGTTCATCCTTGTTCATTGGGTTTAAATAATTGTTCATTTAAAAATTCACTTCCAAACACAAATAGTATTATTGCAAGAAAAAAACATGAAACCCATTCTAACTCTTTTACTGTTCATTTTATTTCAAATCACTAATTCCTGGAGTCAGAATTTGTATTTAACTGCGTCAAGTGGATATAATTTCTCTTGTGGGACATCCAATTTTGAAAATTATTTTCATAATAATTTGGTTAGCGCATTTTATCCGTATATGAGTATTGATCGTGTTAAGTATTCTTTGGGTAAAGGAATGAATTTCAATGTGGGATTGGGATATACAACAAAACACAATATAGGCTTCGAATTAGAAGGATCTTATTTGTTGGGAACAAAAACGATTGGAAGAAGTGAGTATATTGAAAATGATATTTTTCAAAAGGAAATCTGGGGTCGCTTTTATCGAATAAATCCAAGTGTTCATGTAATATGTCCACTAAAAAAAATTTCTATGAAAATCTGTATTGGTGGATTGCTGGGTTTTGGAAAAATGTATTTGAATCAAGAGGCAATTTATCAAGGAGTGTCATGGTTTAAATACGAGAATGAATTTTCGGGTGGATATTATGCTGGGTTTAAAGCTGGGGTTGGATTAACTTATCCTCTTGGGGAAAGGCTGAACTTGTCTTTTGACGTAAACTGGATTAATGCTTGGTATTCTCCGACTAAGGCAAGAATCACCAAATTTATGAATGGAAATTATGATGACACAAATGATATTAGTGTTTGGGAAAGGGAAACTATTTATTCTAATTCGGTTCAAAAAGGTCCACATAACCCAAATGAACCTGCACACATGCTGAGGGAAAATTTTGCAGCAAGTAGCATCGGTTTGCAGCTTGGAATTCAGTGGATTCTTTGGAAGAAACCTGCTAAGGACGAAGAGCAATAAAATTGTATTCGTTATAAACACGTAGGGGCGCAAAATTTTGCGCCCCTACGTGTTTTTATATTCTTGTTTCTTAAAACTCAAACGTTTCCATGAACTTCGTAGTGAAGTTTCCTTCGTTGAACTGAGGATCATCCATCAGTTTTTGGTGGAATGGAATGGTTGTTTTAATTCCCTCGATGATGTATTCATCCAAGGCACGTTTCATTTTCAAAATAGCTTCTTCACGAGTTTGAGCAACTACGATCAGTTTCCCGATCATCGAGTCGTAATTTGGCGGGATCGTGTAACCTGCATAAGCATGCGTATCGATTCTCACACCATGTCCGCCAGGTGAATGGTAACTTGTAATTTTCCCCGGAGAAGGACGAAAATCAGCATACGGATCCTCTGCATTGATACGACACTGGATCGCATGCATCTGAGGATAGTAGTTCTTTCCGGAAATTTTTTCTCCGAATGCAATTTTGATTTGTTCTTTGATCAGATCGTAATTGATTACTTCCTCCGTGATCGTATGTTCTACCTGGATACGGGTATTCATTTCCATGAAGTAGAAATCGCGGTTTTTGTCAACCAAAAACTCTACCGTTCCAACACCTTCGTAATTTACGGCCTTCGCAGCTTTAATTGCTGCCTGACCCATTTTCTCACGCAATTCGTCTGTCATAAACGGAGAAGGAGTTTCTTCTACCAATTTTTGGTGACGACGTTGGATCGAACAATCACGTTCTGATAAGTGACATGCGTTTCCGTATTGGTCACCGGCGATTTGAATTTCAATATGACGAGGCTCTTCAATGTATTTTTCCATGTAGATACCGTCGTTACCGAATGCCGCACCAGCTTCCTGACGAGCAGAATCCCAGGCAGCTTCCAGTTCTTCTTCTTTCCAAACGATCCGCATTCCTTTTCCACCACCACCGGCAGTAGCTTTCAGGATAATCGGGTATCTGACTACAAGAGCTGTTTTGCGAGCATCTTCTAAGTCGGCAAGTAAACCTTCCGAACCTGGAATACATGGAACGCCAGCAGCGATCATCGTTGCTTTTGCGGTTGCTTTATCACCCATTCCGGCAATTTGTTCCGGCAATGCACCACTGAAGTTCATGTTGTGTTCCTGGCAAACGCGGGAGAATTTTTCATTTTCAGAAAGGAATCCGTAACCCGGGTGAATTGCATCTGCATTGGTGATTTCTGCGGCAGCAATAATATTTGCGATCGATAAATACGATTTATTACTTGGGGGAGGCCCGATACAAACCGCTTCATCGGCAAAGCGAACAGGTAAACTTTCTTTATCAGCAGTAGAATATACTGCAACCGTTTTGATGCCCATTTCTTTACATGTACGAATGATACGTAAAGCAATTTCACCACGGTTGGCAATCAATATTTTTTTGAACATAAAATCATGTTTAATGAATAACTAGTTGTAAGCGTTGCAAGACAACTTGTCTATTAAGCAGGATCTACCAGGAATAGAGGTTGATCGTATTCTACCGGAGTAGCATCATCAACTAATACTTTCACGATTTTACCGGAGAATTCAGCTTCAATTTCATTGAATAATTTCATCGCCTCGATGATACAAACCGTTTCACCTTTGTTAACCATTTGTCCGACACTTACGAAAGGTTCTTTATCCGGACCGGCAGAGCGGTAGAATGTACCGATCATTGGAGATTTAACAGTGATGTATTTTGAGTCTTCACTTGTTGCAGCAGGAGCAGATTCCGCAACCGGTGCCGCAGCTTGTGCTGGAGCCGCAATAGCAGGAGCTGCCATTTGAGGAACAACCGGAGCAGCTGCTTGCACGATAATCGGAGAATCAGATTTTTTGTTCTCTGATTTGATCGTGATTTTAAAGTCTTTTTGCTCAATTTCTACTTCCGTAACACCTGATTTTGCTACAAACTTAATTAAGTCTTGGATTTCGTTCAGATTCATATCAGTATAATTTAATAGTTGTTTTCGATTATTTAAGAATTATAAGCCCATTTTAAATAGACGGCTCCCCAGGTAAATCCACCACCAAAAGCGGATAAAATCAGGTTGTCGCCTTTCTTTAACTGTTTTTCCCAGTCCCACAAACAAAGTGGTAAAGTACCGGCAGTTGTATTTCCGTAACGTTGAATGTTGACCATTACTTTCTCTTTCGGAACACCCATTCTGTCGGCAGTTGCATCAATGATCCGCAAGTTTGCCTGATGTGGTACTAACCAATCCACGTCTTCAGCCGTCAAATTATTGCGTTCCATGATCTCGGCAGAAACTTCAGCCATATTGGTAACTGCAAACTTGAACACCAGTTTACCTTCTTGTTTCACAAAAT
>CAMPIU010000279.1 GCA_946886545.1 uncultured Flavobacteriales bacterium
TTTGGTTATTGTGGAATTGACGATTAGTGCTTCAAACGTGATTCGCTTAGAGTTGGATAAAACAGAGGGAAATGTTTCAATCGAAGACTGTATGTCCGTTTCGAGAAACATTGAACACAACCTGGATCGCGAAGATGCAGATTTTGAGTTGAGCGTTTCTTCTGCAGGATTAGACAAACCTTTGCGTGTGCATGCACAGTACGTAAAGAATATTGGTCGTGATCTGGATGTGAAACTGAAATCAAAGGAAAAGGTAACAGGAACTTTAATGACTGTTGATGAGTCCGGGATTGTTTTGCAACGCGAAGAAAAACAGGCGATCGAAGGTAAAAAGAAAAAGGAACTGGTAGTGATCGAAAATAAGATCGCTTTTTCAGATATAAACGAAGCAAAAATTGTTATTTCATTTAAATAAGAAGCTATGAACAGCTTGGAATTAGTAGAATCGTTTTCCGAGTTCAAAGAACTCAAAAGCATCGACAAACAAACGATGCAACACGTATTGGAAGACGTATTTCGTGCGATGTTGAAGAAAAAATTCAACACAGATGAGCACATCGATGTGATTGTAAACATTGATAAAGGAGACGTTCAGATTTTCGTGAACAAAGAAATTGTTGCAGATGGTGAAGTAGAAGATCCGAACACGGAGATCGCTTATTCGGATGCAATTAAAATCGAACCGGATTTTGAAATCGGTGAGGAGGTATCGGAAGAATTCCGTTTCAATGACTTCGGTCGCAGAAATATCTTGTCTCTTCGTCAGAATTTGATCTCTCGTATCCTGGAATTGGAGAAAGACCATTTGTATAAAAAATACAAAGAGCGTATCGGTGAGATTATTACAGGTGAGGTTTACCAGGTTTGGAAGAAAGAAATTATGGTATTGGATGATGAAAACAATGAGTTGATTCTTCCGAAATCAGAACAAATTCCTTCAGATTACTTCAAGAAAGGTGAATCTATTCGTGCGGTTGTTTCGAAAGTTGATATGCGCAACAGTTCACCGGTAATTATCCTTTCCCGTATCGCACCGGAATTCCTGGAGCGTTTATTCGAATTGGAAGTTCCTGAAGTGTTTGACGGTTTGATTACAATTAAACGCATCGTTCGTGAACCGGGAGAAAGAGCAAAAGTAGCCGTTGAATCATACGATGATCGTATTGATCCGGTTGGAGCTTGTGTTGGTATGAAGGGATCACGTATCCACGGAATCGTTCGCGAGTTGCGCAATGAGAATATCGACGTAATCAATTTCACGAATAACCCGAAATTGTTTATTCAACGTGCATTGTCTCCGGCAAAAATTACCAATATCGAAATCGACGAAGAAGAGAAGCGTGCAAGCGTATACTTGAAACCGGACCAGGTTTCTTTGGCAATTGGAAAAGGAGGATACAATATCCGTTTGGCAGGAAGATTATCAGGATACGAAATTGATGTGTTCCGTGATGGAGAATCTGATAATGAGGATGTTGATTTAGAAGAATTTGCAGATGAGATCGATAGCTGGATTCTGGATGAATTGAAAGCAGTTGGTTGTGATACAGCGAAATCTGTATTGGAATTAACAGTGGAAGATTTGGTTCAGCGTACAGACCTGGAAGAAGAAACAATCCAAGAGGTATTGCGTATTCTTCGCTCAGAATTTGAGTGATAGAAAGCCCAGCTTTCAATAAAAAAATAGACGGTGATTTCGGTCAGGTGAAAAATACCTGACCGATTTTCACCTAAATCTGACTAACACTAACTATCTTTACAAAGCAAAAACTGTTCATTCCGGTCCGTCGGTGGCGGATAGGGCATTGAACATTAATTAAAAGAAGCAAATAATATATGTCTGGTAAAACACAGCGTTTAGGAAAAGCAGCAGGAGAATTGAATGTAGGAATCTCTACGATCGTCGACTTTTTGGCGTCGAAGGGACAAGCTATTGACTCCAATCCAAATACGAAGTTGGATCCGGAGCAGTATGATATGTTGCGCACTCAATTTGCCGCTGACCAAAATTTAAAGGAGCAATCCAAAATGACGGCGGTTAAGAGAGAAAAGCGTGAGACAATTACCTTACGCGATATCAAAGATGAACCAAAGTCTAATGAAGACGATGAAGATTTTGATAACAGCGTATTAGAACAAGCAAAAACTGCACCTGTTGTTACTCCAAAAGTTGAAACTCCAAAGGTAGAAGAGACTCCGCCGGTTAAAGTGGAAGTTCCGGAACCTGTGGTTGAGAAACCAGTCGAAGAGAAGAAACCAGTTTCCGAGACTCCTCGAAATGAAGAAGAGCCGGTCGCTCAGTCTGCTGATGGTGGAATCCAGGTAATCGGTAGAATCGACTTGGATAAGTTGAATACCAAAACAAGACCGGACAAGCGCAAGAAGGAAGATGGACCGATCGATAAAAGCGATTATCCTAAATCTCCGGTTGCACCTGTTGTACCTGAAAAAGAAGAAGTGAAAGCAAAGGAAACTCCGGCTCCGGAACCTGAAGCTCCAAAAGAAATAGAAACTATTCGTGTTGATCGTACAAAATTATCGGGACCAACAGTCTTGGGTAAAATTGAATTACCTGTTGAAAGACCAAAATCTGTTGGTTCTTCTCGTCCGGGTGATGATCGCAAGAAACGCAAACGCATTAAAAAAGAAGTGCCGAAAACTCCTGGTACAAACCCACAAGGTGGACCTGGAGGACAAGGTGGCGGAAACCGTCCTCCGGGACAAGGTGGACCTGGTCAGGGAGGAAATCGCCCGGGTGGAGGAAACTTCAACCGAGGTGGAGGTAGTAACTTCCGTAAAGGAGGACCTGTTGACAAACCTGCAGTTTCCGAACAAGATATTCAAAAAGAGATCAAGGATACCTTGGCTCGCTTATCTTCTCAGGGAGGTAAATCAAAAGGATCCAAAAACCGTCGTGCGAAACGTGATGACCGTGCTCAACGCCGTGAAATTGAACAATTAGAAGCGGAATTACAAGAAAAAATCTTGAAGTTGACGGAATTCGTTACCGTGTCAGAATTGGCATCGATGATGAACGTTTCCCCAACTCAGGTTATTTCGGCTTGTATGTCATTGGGAATCTTTGTTTCCATCAACCAGCGTTTGGATGCTGAAACCATTCAAATCGTAGCTGAAGAATTCGGGTTTGAAACAGAATTCGTTTCTGCAGATGTTCAGGAAGCAATTCCGGAAATAGAAGATAAAGAGGAAGACTTGATCGACCGTCCACCAATCATTACGGTGATGGGACACGTTGACCACGGTAAAACTTCCTTGCTGGATAAAATCCGTAATGCAAACGTAACAGCAGGTGAAGCCGGAGGAATTACCCAGCATATCGGTGCATACTCGGTAACATTGAAAGATGGCCGGAAAATGACTTTCCTTGATACACCGGGTCACGAAGCCTTTACTGCAATGCGTGCTCGTGGAGCTCAGGTAACTGACGTTGCGATTATCATTGTAGCAGCGGATGATGATGTGATGCCTCAAACAAAAGAAGCAATTTCTCACGCTCAGGCGGCAAACGTACCAATGGTATTTGCGATCAATAAAATTGACAAACCAGGTGCAAACCCGGATAAGATCCGCGAACAACTTTCTGCTATGAATATCCTGGTAGAAGAATGGGGTGGAAAATACCAGTGCCAGGAAATCTCTGCAAAACAGAATTTGAATATTGACGCATTATTGGATAAAGTATTGTTGGAGGCAGAAATTCTGCATTTACGTGCAAATCCAAATAAGAATGCAGTTGGTACGGTAATCGAATCTTCTTTGGATAAAGGAAAAGGATATGTTACAAACATGCTTGTACACGCAGGAACAATGAAAATTGGTGATGTGGTATTGGTTGGTCGTAACTATGGACGTGTTCGTGCAATGCACGATGAGCATGGTGTTGCTTTGAAAGAAGCAGGGCCGTCACAACCGGTTTCTGTATTAGGAATTAACGGTGCACCGTCTGCGGGAGATACATTCCATATCATGGATGACGAACGCGAAGCGAAATCAATTGCTACGAAACGTGAGCAGTTGTATCGTGAGCAAGGTCTTCGTACGAACAAACACATTACTCTGGATGAAATCGGTCGTCGTTTGGCAATTGGTGATTTCAAGGAGTTGAACCTGATCGTTAAAGGTGACGTAGATGGATCTATCGAAGCATTATCGGATTCATTATTGAGACTTTCCACAGAAGAAATCCAGGTAAATATCGTTCACAAGGGAGTTGGTGCAATTACCGAAGCCGATGTTAACTTAGCGTCTGCATCTGATGCAATTGTTATCGGATTCCAGGTAAGACCATCAGTTGCTGCACGTAAATTGGCAGAACAGGAACAAATTGATATCCGACTTTACTCCGTAATCTATAAGGCGATCGATGAATTGAAAGCTGCAATGGAGGGAATGTTATCTCCGGATATCGAAGAAAAAGTATTGGGTACTGCAGAAATCCGCGAAACATTCGAAATTACGAAAGTGGGTACAATTGCAGGATGTTATGTAACAGATGGTTTGATCAAACGTACTTCCAAGATCCGTGTTATTCGCGATGGAATTGTTATTCATACAGGTGTTCTGGGATCATTGAAACGATTCAAAGACGACGTGAAAGAAGTGAAAAACAATTACGAGTGTGGTTTGAACATTGATAAATTCAACGACATCAAAATTGGTGACTTAGTTGAAGCTTATGAAGAAGTGGAAGTTGCAAGAAAATTGTAATTCGATTTAATATTTATAAAACACGTAGGGCCGCGATTAATCG
>CAMPIU010000280.1 GCA_946886545.1 uncultured Flavobacteriales bacterium
GGCAATAACGATGTCTTAGACGAACTTGCTTATAATCTGAAAGACCGAAAATTGATTAAATCGACTCGTGAATTCAAAAAACTCTTTTCAGCCCATACAGGCAGTTTTACTGTGAAGGTAGATTCAGCAAAAATCGATTTCATGATTATTTTGTTTGATCAGTTAAAAGTCAAAAAATTAATTAAACCATGTGGGACACAAGGGCATTTTTTTCCATTAAAAGAATACTGTGTCGACTTTGATAAAAATGTTTTAATTAAAAATGATCCGAAAAGAATTAAAGAATTGATTCTACGAAATAGTATAAAATACCAGAAATTATTGGACGAAGTTGATTTATTAATCGGCTCGAATTAAAACCTCAAAAGCGACCTCTTGTCGACTTTTGGTTCAAAGTCGACAAGAGGTCGCGTTATTCATATTTATCTTTGTGACTTAAATTTTAGAAAATGACACTAAATCAATTTATTACTACTTACAACATCAGACCCGCAGATTCTATTGTAATGAAAAAGAAGCTATTTGGCATGGTTGATCATTATGTTATCTACTTAGGTATAAGTAATGAAAGAAAACACGTTTTTGTTGCTAATTACACCAAAGGTGTTCGGGTTATCCCTGATCAAGAATTGAGGGAATTTCTTCAAATTTTAGAACCAACCAAAATAGATCGTTTCGTTGGAAATGAAACGCAAAGAGTTGCAGCTGTAAATAGAGCAATTAGTCGCATTGGGGAAAGAGCTTATAGTTACGTGACTAACAATTGCGAGCATTTCAAGAATTGGGTGCACAGAGGGGAACATAAAAGTGCCCAAGTAGATAATGCTGTGGAGAGCGTGATGATTGGTGCAGGTATTGCTGCATTAGCTGGGCTTGTTTCAATGGTTTTCTCAAAAAAATAATCCAACGAAATTTTAATACTGATGACTAGAATTATTGCATTAAGAGGACGTGGTTTCGTAGGGAAAACTACTACAATTATTCAATTAGCCGATGGATTGGGAAATTTTGGCTGGAATAGAGAATGGAGGGTTTTTCATGGCAATCGAATTGATATTATTGATCTCTATCGAAATGATAATGGAATTTTACTTGGTGTAGCATCAGCGGGAGATAATTATGACGAAGTTGCTTCTGCGTTGTTTCGTTTGGTAAATGCAGGGGCTTCTATTATGATATGTGCATGCCGCACTAGAGATATGCCAAATGCAGATGGTGAAATTCGTGGAACGCATGCTGCCATGAGAGAGATTACACAAGATATAACCTTTGTCAATAAAATAATAATTGAACCGGATAATGATATTCTCCGCCAACAAGCAAATACAAGGGATATCAATTCAATAATGAATATTTTGAATAGATGATAAATTCTGCAAGAGGGATTAGATACCACTTTTGTGATGTTTCAAAGGAGTATTGGGGAATATAAAGGATTTTTTCGTCAGGTTAAAAACCATTAGGAGTACAATATTACCCTTTTTAGTATCCAGCTTTACGATTCATCTTGAAAATACTTGATATTCAAGTGTTTAATGAATTAAGAATTCCCCCTTTGGAGGGGGACTAAGGGGGCGAATCTTGTTACTCCGTTATCACCTCAAGTCTTCTCTTCACAAACATCTGAATAATCCCTGCAATAATCAAAACCAGCAAACATCCGATCACGTTCAGCCACAAGAATGAAATCACATCCGCTACATAAATCCCGATAACGATCATTTCTGTGATGATTGCTCCCCAGAAAACGGCCTTTCCTCCGATGCGTTTTAAATAGAATGCGACCAGGAAAATTCCCAGAATGGTTCCATAGAATAAGGATCCCAATACATTTACGGCTTCAATTAAACTGCCCAGTTTGCTGGCAAACATGGCAGTTGCAATGGCAAAAATTCCCCAGCCGAATGTAAACCAGCGCGATGCCTTGTAATAATGCAGTTCACTTTTGTCTTTCACCCACATGCGTTTGTAAAGATCAATTACAGTGGTAGAAGCCAAAGAGTTTAAAGCTGCGGCAATACTGCCCCAGGCGGCGAGGAAAATCATGGCGATCAATAGACCGATTAAACCTTTGGGAAGATTTTGAACAACAAAATATAAAAAAATGTAATTCGTGTCGTTTGTATCTGCCGTGCTGTCAGCCTTCTTCATAACAGCCAATGCATCTTCGCGAACTGCTTTTGTTTGTGTCTCTATTTGCAATAAATCTGCCTGCAAGGTTTCGATCTTCGAGTGGTCTTTCGAATGTAAAGCATCTGCCAGGCGGGTTGTTTGCGTTTGACGAATCGCATTTAAGGAATCATTCTTTATCTGGAGGGTTTGAAATTCGCTTCGGTACTCTGAAGTAAGTACTTTGTCGACTTCTTTTTGATTAAAGAAAATAGGCGACTGGAAGAACATGTAAAACACGAAAACCAAACTTCCCACCAATAAGATCAGGAATTGCATCGGTACTTTTACCAAACCGTTCATCAATAATCCTGTTCGGCTCTCTTTCGTGTTCTTAGCTGTCAAATAGCGCCCTACCTGGGATTGATCTGTCCCGAAATAGGAGAGTGCCAGGAAGAAACCGCCGATGATTCCGCTCCAAATATTGTACTTGTCTTTCCACCATTCGGAATCCGTTACGTCGATCTTTGTTTCAATAACGTTCAGCTTTCCCATTTTGCCTGCTACATGCAAAGCATCAGTAAAACTGACGTTTTTCGGAAGCATGTGAACAACCATGTATCCTGCCAGGAACATCCCGATAAACACCACGATCAAATGTTGCCTTTGGGTATACGTTACCGCCTTTGTTCCTCCCGTTCCAGTGTAAATGATCAAAAATCCACCCATGACCAAATTCGTATAATAAATATTCCAGCCAAGTAAGGATGCAAGAATAATGGACGGGGCATAAATACTGATCCCTGTAGAAAGTGCGCGCTGAACCAGGAATAAAATGGAAGCAAGCGAACGGGTTTTCAGGTCGAAACGTTGCTCCAGGTATTCATAAGCTGTAAAAACTTTTAGTTTGTGATAGATTGGAATGAATGTCACACATAAAACCACCATTGCCAAAGGCAAACCAAAGTAGTATTGCACAAAACGCATTCCATCCGTATAAGCCTGGCCAGGGGCCGATAGAAAGGTAATTGCACTGGCTTGGGTTCCCATAATGGAAAGCAGGATCAGGATCCAGCTCATGGAATTACTGCTTTTGAAATAACCATCCAGAGTCTTTTCACTTTTGCTCTTGTATAAACCATAACCGATTACTGCAAGCAGCGTAAGTACAAGTACGATCCAGTCAATTACACTCATGAGAAATGCTGTGTAAAAAGGTAAAAGAATAAGATTAGTGCGGCTAATACACCAATCACTCCGGCATATGCCCAGTTCCAGTTTTTATGATCGTTTTCTTTCATCCTCTCATTCTGTCACCAGTTGCTAGTTCTTATTTTGCGGCAAACTCAATAAATTCACAAATAAACGATATGCTCCCGGAATTCCGGCCGGCAACTCGCGGAAAAATACCAATCCGGTGTAAACAAAGTTCCCTTTTCCATGTTTGGCAATAATCAAACTTCCTTTACTGGGTTTTTCGTTCGGGTCCTGCATAGAGAAGACAGTTTCATAGTGCGGATCGAGTTCCGTAGCAAAGTAAATACCCCGCTCCTGGATCCACCCATTGAAATCTTTTTCTGTGATCACGTTCGGGGTATTCAAAACTGGATGCTTTGGATCAATGAATTCAACTTTTGCATTGTCATCGGTTACGCGATCTCTGGAAATAGTAAAGGGATAAGGTCCGATCTTTGTTTCCATCGGAGCAATACGGTTGTTGGTATTGTATTGAACGATCAGGTTGCCTCCCTGGTGAACATAAGCCATTAATTTTTCATGGTAAACAGGTAAACGGTCATTGGTGTTGTACGCACGAATTCCGGTTACAATACTTGAGTAAATACTCAAATCCTCTTTGGCTAATAATTCGTCTGTTAACACGGTGACGTCGTAACCGATTTGTGTCAGACAAGCCGGAACATTGTCTCCCGCACCGGGAATGTAAGCGATCTTATTTTTGGTCTTCTTCAAGTCAAGAAACACGATTTTTGCTTCAGCATCACTTAAAATGAATTGATAAGGAATATGATCGTATTCGATGCGGGTGATGCTTTTTGAATAATCTTTTCCATCAATTGAAACAGCAGCCCGAAGTTGACCGTCTTTCCCGTTTTTATCAGGAGTTAGGATTGCTTTTACGATTTGTTCATCTCCTTTTTTCTCCAGGCTGATCTCCGGGTTTTTAATCTCGATCTTCCAGCCGGGAGGAATCGCTACTGTTACATTTCCTTTTACTTTTGGTGCATTTGCCTTCACTATAAATGAAATTTCTTTGGGAGTAAGCGCACTGAAAACAAGTACCTGGTCTGAAATATTGATAGTAAGGGGTGGCAAAACTTCAAACGGACGATAAACTTCACCTTTTACCGGATCAGTCGACTTGAAAACTAATCCTCTTTCTACTTGAAAATCAATGCCATCAATACTTAAATGATAGATCACACTTTTTGCTGCCGAATTTTCCGGTTTTCCAATTAAGGCAGGATCATTGACCGTGTACATTCCAACCGTATGTGGTTCAGCCAGCCAATAAGGGGCAGAGTAATTCATCGTTTTTGGCAGAATCTCTTTTTGGTCAATGGTTTGCAGTTTGTTATTACTTAATTGAAGATTGGTTTCTTTTGTTGTCTGACCGATAAATGAAACCGATTT
>CAMPIU010000281.1 GCA_946886545.1 uncultured Flavobacteriales bacterium
CCAGGGTGATTTCCACCGGATCATCAACCTGGTAATTCGATTTAACCTGTCCGATCAATTTTCCCAGCTGAGAAGCAGTCAAAACACTTGGAGTTCCCCCACCGAAATAAATAGTTTGAAAAGTTTCCGAGTTCCATTCTTTCGCCCGCATTTCTAATTCCAGGCACAAGGTATCAACCATTTCATCCTGATAACTATGATTGGTAGAGAAATGAAAGTCGCAGTAACTGCATTTTCGTGCACAAAAAGGGATATGAATATAACAGCCAGCCATGCAGTAAAATTAGGGATTAATCATTCACCTGTCATGCCCGAAAAAGAATTGAATTCTGTCAAATGTTAAAAAACGCTTTAAATTTTTACCATTGAACAAAATAATATACTTTTCAAATATGGGATTTAAAGAACAACAGGCAGCCATTCAACGAGAATTAGATCGCTTTATCGACTTACTGGGGATTCTTTTGCCGCGTTATTCTAAACTGCTAAAGCGCAAGAACTTAACAGAAGACGAATTACACGAATTAGGTGAATTAGAACACTTCCTGATTGGTGTAAATGGTCGCATTTCTGAAATTAAACAAGTACTTGAACAGGATGTTTACGGACACTCACTGGACTTGTACTACAAACTAAAAGCTAAAGCTGATTTAGGAGACGAAGACGCAGCAAAAAAATTAAGCCGGTTACGTGATTCGTACAATGACTCCATGATATCCGGTCAGATTATACATTGGAACTAGGTATTATTCAAAAAAACATTCTCCCCGACGAAAACCATCCACAGAAGTAGATGGTTTTTTTGTTTAAATCTTATTAACCCAAACCACCCGCCATAATTATCAAAATAGCAGCTCCTAAAAGGCAAATGCTAACTATCGCACAAATCCTTCCGGCTTTTACTTTTTTCAATGATGACTCAGTATATAAAAGCGGGTTCTTTTTGAATTCCGCCATTGCTTTTCCTGATTTTATCAATGTGAAGACCGCCAGAATGATTCCGAAAAATCCCAGGCAAAATGGAATCGAAATAATTCCCATTGCTAAAATACCGCCTGCACCTTCCAGATTTCTTGTAGGTGCGCTTGTAATTGCGATTGAGTCTAAGGTTTCATTTTCCATAGCACAGTGTTTTAGATTTTGTGCTAAAATAAAAAAGCCTCCGGATATCCGGAGGCTTCCCAACTATTTATTATTCAAACCTTAAGGCATTTCTCTTGTGAAAGCAGGAATTCCTGTTACATCCATTCCAGTAATCAATAAGTGGATATCGTGTGTTCCTTCATACGTAATCACCGATTCCAGGTTTGCCATGTGGCGCATCATAGAATATTCACTTGTGATTCCCATACCACCATGAATCTGGCGAGCCTCACGTGCAATGTCCAAAGCAATTTCCACATTGTTTCTCTTGATCATGGAAATCATAGCAGATGTTGCTCTTCCTTCGTTTCTCAATTGTCCGACACGTAAAGTAATAAACTGAGCTTTCGTGATCTCGGTGATCATTTCAGCCAATTTCTTTTGTATTAACTGGAATGAACCAATCGGAACTTTAAATTGTGTGCGTTCTTTTGAGTATCTCAATGCCTGATCGTAACAATCCATTGCAGCGCCCAGAGCACCCCAGGCAATTCCAAAGCGAGCAGAATCCAAACAGCTCAACGGAGCACCCAATCCTGAACGGCCCGGAAGCAGGTTTTCTTTCGGAACTTTTACGTTTACGAAGATCAATTCACCTGTTGCAGAAGCACGAAGCGATAATTTTCCATGCATTTCTGGAGTCGTAAATCCTTCCATTCCGCGTTCAACTACCAAACCATGGATACGGCCGCTTTCATCCTTTGCCCAAACAACAGCGATATCAGCAAACGGTGCATTCGAAATCCACATTTTAGCTCCGTTCAATAAGTAATGATCACCCATATCTTTGAAGTTGGTAATCATACTTCCCGGATCAGATCCATGATCAGGCTCAGTCAAACCGAAACAACCCATCATTTCTCCTGTGGCTAACTTCGGCAAGTATTTTTTCTTTTGCTCTTCAGATCCGTATTTCCAAATCGGGTACATCACCAAAGAACTTTGAACTGAAGCTGTAGAACGCAAACCTGAATCACAACGCTCCAATTCCTGCATCAACAAACCATAAGAAATCTGATCCAATCCGTGGCCACCGTATTCTTCCGGAATATAAGGTCCAAAAGCACCGATTTCACCTAATCCTTTCAACAAGTGCATTGGAAAAGTTGCCTTTTCATAATGTTCGTCAATGATCGGAGAAACCTCTTTTTTCACCCACGCCCGGGCAGCGTCACGTACTAACTTTTGCTCATCCGTAAGCAATTCATCCATTAATAAATAGTCAGGATGAGAATATAAATCAGATTTCATTTGAGATTATTTTCAATTATTGGTGCAAATGTAATCAAATCAACGAATGAATAAAAATTACAAAACATTGTTGTCCTGTTAAAAATTCATTCGCATCCTGTAATGTTATTCTTGCTTTTTCCACAGGAAGTTAAAGACTGAAGCATAATCCGATAATGACTATCAACGCTCCCAAAAACATGAAGATTCTTTATTTGGAAAGCAAGTAACAGAATGGCTTGAGTTATAACTAAGATTTGGTTTCACTAAAACAATGATTACAAAATAGTACTTTTGCAATAGGATATTATTTCAGTTCATGCAATTAAGCGGACAATTCTTTACTACTTCAGCAACAAATGAGGTGATGGTACTCACGGAAAGGAGTTCCAACTATTCTTATTTGATCATTGCAGCTTTGGGTTTGTGCCTTTTGTTAATTTCAGCTGCGCGACTCAGACAACGTGAAGTGTTTTTAATCCTGGGACAGAATGCCTTTTTCTTCAACAGTCCTTCCGAACAATACAAAAACGGGATCCGTGAAAATCCGCTTTCATCTGTTTTTTTAGTTTTTCAGTACATTATTGTCAGTGGAATCTATATTTACTGGTACAATCATTTTTCCCTTGTTGATTTCAATACTTACCAAACAATTGTCCTTACTACGTTTCCCGGAATTTTACTGCTCTATCACCTCTTCATCATTTCGTTAGCAGGAACAGTTACCGGATTCGGTCCTATTATCCAGGAAGTCAATCAACTCACATTAACGATGGCTCAAACTGCCGGGATTGTGATTCTGATCGAGTTCTTTTTCATTTATTTTCAGCCGGAATTTCTTTCGGAATCCAAACTAATTATCGGAGGAACCTTTTTGTTTTTCATTGTTTTGCGAATTATTCGCGCTTTTTATCACGCCTTACAACTCGGCGTATCATGGTATTATATAATTTTGTACCTTTGGACGCTCGAAATTTTACCTCTTCTGATTGGTATGAAACTGGTTTTTCCAGGTGAAATTTCAAGTTGGTTAGGTTAAATAAATGTTGAACGCTAAAACAAAATAAACCTTGAGTATTAAGACAATATTGGTTTCGCAACCGAAACCAGAAGGCGACAAGTCTCCGTATTTTGATTTGGCCGAAAAGTATAAGTTGAAAATTGATTTCAGGCCGTTTATTCACGTGGAAGGTGTTTCTGTTCAGGAATTCCGGTCTCAGAAAATAGATATTAAAGATCATACAGCTGTTATTTTAACTTCCAAAACTGCTGTTGATCACTTTTTCCGCATTGCAGAAGAAATTCGTTTTGAAGTTCCGGACACCATGAAGTACTTCTGCATTTCAGAGGCTGTAGCTTTATACCTTCAGAAATACGTAACATATCGCAAACGCAAAATTTTCTTCGGTAAACAAACCATCGAAGATTTAGTAGACCCGATCAAAAAACACAAGGGGGAAAAATTCTTACTTCCCTGCACTGATATTTTACAAGATAAAATTCCATTAACGCTTGAAGAAGCTAAAATTCCGTTCACCAAAGCCATGCTTTACAGAACGGTTGCTTCCGACCTGAGCGATCTGGAAGATGTTTACTACGACATGCTTGTTTTCTTCAGTCCGGGTGGGATTGAAAGTTTATTCAAGAATTTCCCGGATTTCAAACAAAACAAAACATTGATTGCAGCATTCGGGCCAACAACGGCAAATGCGGTTGTAAAAAACAACCTGAGGCTGGATGTTCATGCACCGATGCCAAACGCACCGAGTATGACCGCAGCAATCGAGAATTTTATAAAAGAACATAATAAGAAGAAGTAAAACTTCTGATGCTAAGCAAGCGTTAGCGCGGCTTAACAAAGAGGATTAATTTCAAAATAAAAAGACAAATATTCAAGTAGGGGCGGAAAATTTTCCGCCCCTACTTGTTTACCACCAAATCAATCAACATTCTTTTTAGCATTTTTTTGTTAGAAAGTATCTTTCAAACTCATGAAGTATTGCATCCGAATTTCGATATTTGCTCTTGCGAATCGAATTTCGTTATTTTTACCATTCAAATGAGTCGTATGGCACAAAAAAGTAAAGGACCAACAACTGAGTCTTTTTCACCGAAAGAGCATAAAAGAGCAACCATTGCCTACTGGTTATTGGCTACTTTTCCGCTTTATTTCATTGGAGCATTACTGATGTTTCAATCGGAAGATAATCTTCCACCTGTTGCAATGCTCGACAATCCACCGGAACTATTAGCGTCCGTTATCATTGCTGACGATGGAGAAACGGAATTAGGCCGTTATTGGAAGATCAACAGAACTTCAGTTGAATACCGCAAAATCAGTCCGAAAGTAACCGATGCCCTAAATTC
>CAMPIU010000282.1 GCA_946886545.1 uncultured Flavobacteriales bacterium
GTAAATACAGATCGGGTTAATTCCAGAGCTCCTGCAATCGGATTCCATTGCAAAAATGCACTTGCCCACTTATTCGTTGTTATGGATGCAGGAAACATAATTGGAGAAAGAAACAATAGTCCTTGAATAAAGAAGGGTAAAATATAGCGGACATCCCTGTATTTGATATTTACCGCAGCCAAAAACATTCCTAAACCTAAAGCTGCAAAAGTTGTAAGTATTGCTGCAAGTGGTAATAATAAGATATTTATCCAGTTAATCTGAACATCATACCATAGAATAACTACGAAGAACAATATCAGAGTAATCAAAAAATCAAGAAGGGCTGCTAAAATAGAAGAGATAGGAATGATTAATCGAGGAAAATAAATCTTTTTGATGATATTAGCATTATTAACCATTGAACTGGATGCGTTGGTTAAACCAGAGCTGAATAATCCCCAAATCAGTAATCCGCTAAATGCAAAAACAGGATAAGGGATGGCGATTTTAGCTTGACTGGAAATGGCGTTTCCTAAAAAAAAAGTAAAAACCACTGTCATGAAAACAGGTTGTAAAACTGCCCAAAGAAATCCAAATAGTGTTTGTTTGTATTTAACTTTAATATCCCGCCATGTGAAATAATATATAAGCTCACTGGATGCCCATAGTTCTTTGAAACCAAAGCTAAATTTGCTTTTTGATTTTATTTCGAGCAGATACTTGTCGTCGGGATTCATTTTATCAATTATGCAGCCAAAATAAAGAAAATTCCTCAGATTAGGGATGTGAAGTTATGAATTTGGATTACAATCCTGATTCACTCAAGGGCTAAACCAATAACTTAGTGGTTTAATGCTCTAACTTTTTAGTTAAACCATTTTCCGTACCTTGTTTTTTCTCGTCTGAAAATTGCTTCAAAGGTACTTTTTTCGGATCGGTCCATTTATAGAGTATGATTAACAGGAAAAATGGCATTACCGGTGTTTTTAACCTTACAAGTGTTCCGAAAAGCCCGGAGGTTAATCCCACAAAGTAAGCTAAAATTAAGACTAAGAACAAGGCGTATAAGTAAAAAAAGTTATCCTTCAAATCATTATTAAGCGGATTTTTTTTTCGGATTAAAAAGAAGCGAATGCACAAATAGAGAATGAATAAATTTTCGAGTCCGTTCAGCAACATGAATGCACTATCTGCTTCCCATACAAATGGACGGAACAGGGTAGTGGCGATTGCCTCTGGTGCAACGAGCAAAAGATTGGTACCGGAAAATTCTTCAATGCTTAAATGATAGCGCTTCCCTGTGTAGCCGGCATTGTTAAGCATATCTTTTTGAATGACTTCCGCAGTTTCAAAAACAGATCCGGCAGAAAATTCTCCAAAGGAGCTTGTGTTACTGAAATAGAACAGGAGACTTCCGGCAGTTAGCGAAATACCCAGGATTCGGGTCAGGAATTTTACTACAAATGGTTTGTCCTTATTGACTTTAAATATCAGAACTATCAGAAAGGGGATAGCTGTACAGATAACCAAAAAAGGTCTTATGGAATAAAGAAAATAGAAGGACAAAAGAAGATTGATGACTACAAAAGTCAGCGAATTGTAATCCTTGCGAATGAGTTTAAGAATAGATATTGTCAAAACAAAAATTGCGCTGATGGCGATGGTGTCTTTGATCAATCCGCTGCACCAAAATGCCACAGAAGGAATAAATAAACACGATAATGCAATGTAATTGGTTTTGGTTAATAGAATTTTATTCATGTAACGAAAGAAACGCCAGGAAATACACGTGGAGATGACCGAGAAGAATAAATTCAATGTCAAATAGCTTCCGAAGGAAAAAAAGGAGAGAAAGTTTGCCACCTTACAAACGAACCAGGAATTTGGCTCTGAATAAATCCAAACGGGAGGTGTGCCAATTCTCGAAAAGTAATTGGGAACATAATCTCTTGGAGGCGTGGAAAAGATTTCATGCAGATAAGCTTTTGGGTTGTCCAAAAACAGCAAATTCAATTTTTTTGCGCCCTGCCAATAGAAAACGGTATCGCCATGACGGTCATAATAGAGAATGTAAACAAGGCCAAAGGCCAACCCCATTAGAATCTTCCAATAGAAATGAGTCAGGAAAAAACGAAATTCAGGATTCTGTTTATTGTTAACGTATATCAGGTGGGCAATAATTATAAAAATTACCAGCCATCCTATGAATGAAATTATATCGATCGTATCAAAAAAATCAAACATAGTTTAAACTACTGGTGATGATAAGGTTCATTCCTTAAAATGGTCATGGCACGATATACCTGCTCTATAAAGAATAAGCGGATCATTTGATGGGAAAATGTCATTTGAGATAAAGAGATCATTCCGTTTGCCCGCTGGTAAACAGCATCACTAAAGCCATAGGGGCCACCGACAACAAAATAAATGTGTTTCCCGCCACGATTGAATTGCTCCTGGAGATAAGCAGAGAATTCGGTAGATGTGTATTCCTTCCCTTTTTCATCCAATAGAATAAGGGAATCTGTAGGAGTTACTTTTTCCAGGATCATCTCTCCTTCCTTTTGTTTGATCTGGTTCTCTGATAAGCTCTTGGCCTGCTTAATGTCAGGAATAATTTGCAATTGAAAAGAAATGTAATGACGAAGCCTTTTTAAGTACTCTTGTTCTCCGTCTTCCAGAAATTTCTTTCCCGTTTTACCAATACAAAGTAGTGTTACCTGCATACAGCGAATATACGAAAATTGTTAATAGCCTTAGAAACGATACGGTTATTCTCCTGTTTCACGTTTACTTAAAAAACAATATAATCTACAAAAACAGTAGAGAATTGACGTGATTCCATTTTAGGCACTATATTTGTTGTTGCAGGTCAAATAACAATTGAAATATGGGCTTTGTTTTATCATTAATAGCTTCTTTTATCTTATCATTTCACTCTGTAACAGATGCAAGTTTTACAGCTGTCGAACAAGCGTTTAACAGGGAAGATGCCGCTAAGATCGTTTCTTACGGCAAGGATAAGTTATTGCTGCAAATTCAAGGTAAAGAGGGTGTTTACGCGCAATCTCAAGCCACACAATTGTTGAAGGATTTTTTTAATCGAAAGCCGGTTTCAAGTTTTCGATTTACGTTCAAAGGTAAAGAGAATGACGATTCACCGTTGACTACCGGAACCTATATTTCTAAAAACGAATCCTTCCGTGTAACGATTAAATGGAAACATATCGGTTCAGAACTCCGGATAGAATCCTTATCTATCGAATAATTTCAAAATACCAAATGGCGAATTCAAATACGTTTTTTGAATTTTGACTTTTGAATTTTGCATTAACTTTGTTCCATGTTCGATGAAATTGTAAAAAATGCTCTTCGTGAGGACCTGGGAGACGGTGATCACTCTTCTTTAGCTTGTATTCCTCAAAATGCTTCAGGAATTGCAAAACTATTAGTAAAAGATTCAGGTATTCTTGCCGGTGTTGAAGTTGCCAAAAAAGTATGTGAATTGGTTGATTCTAACTTGGTTTTTGAAGAATTGCTGACTGACGGAACTTCTGTTAAGCACGGCGATATCGCTTTTTACTTAAAAGGAAGTGCTCAATCTATTTTGGCAGCTGAACGGACTTTATTGAATTTTATGCAGCGGATGTCGGGAATAGCTACTCAAACGAAGAGCTATGTTGATCTGTTGGAAGGTACCCAAACCAAGCTGCTGGATACACGCAAAACTACCCCCGGAGTTCGTTATATGGAAAAATGGGCAGTGAGGATAGGTGGAGGAATGAACCATCGTTTTGCACTTTATGATATGATCATGCTCAAGGATAATCACGTGGACTTCGCAGGTGGAATCAGGCAGGCTATATTAAGAACACATGACTATTTAAAGTCTACCGGAAAAAAACTGAAAGTGGAGATCGAAGTACGTAATTTGGAAGAGCTTGATGAGGTACTTGAAACCGGAATGGTTGATCGTATCATGCTGGACAATTTTACCCCGGATTTGTTGAAAGAAGCGATCCTTAAAATTGACAAGCGTTATGAGACAGAGGCTTCCGGTGGAATTACAAAGCAAACTATTCGTGCTTTTGCGGAAACTGGAGTGGATTTCATTTCTGTCGGAGCTTTAACCCATAGTTTTAATAGTCTGGACATGAGTTTGAAAGCGACTTTTTAATTCAGGTCAATCAGCATCATACAAATATCATCCAGTTGTTCTTCTTGTCCCATCCATTGAAACAGGCCTTGTTCAATTTTTTGGAGGTGATTCTGAGGATTGGAGTCATATTGGTCCAAAACCATCTTTTTAAGACCGGGCGTTTTTAGTTTTTTACCGGATTTTTCACCAAAATGGTGAATACATACAACAGAAAAAAAGAGAAATCGTTTATATTAATTATAATTCATTTCGTGAAGCTCAAAAGGTAGACTGGATTCTGATTTGCCTACCGGTCTTTTTGTTGGTGGTACAACATGGATTTCGCCTTCATTCAGGAGCCATAAAGGATTATTGGCACCGCAAAAGCGCAGAATTTGTTTTTCAGTATTGTAGCAGGCTACAGAAATGTCCATTCCGTCAGATAGTTCCAATCCATCTGTCAAAAGATAATTTTTCAGGTAGGAACTAACGCGTGTTAATAAATCTGCCGGATCCGCATCTTCAAGCAAACGGGCTGATTCGTTTAATGCATTCATACATAACACACTCATCATC
>CAMPIU010000283.1 GCA_946886545.1 uncultured Flavobacteriales bacterium
TAGTTGAAATCTGTTTTGACCAACCATTTTGTTTCCTTTAAAACATCTCCCCGGTTTGAGATAATTCCTGATTTACCGGTATTCGCAGAGCGGATTACGTATTTGTTGTTCTCAATAGCTCTCAATCGTGCGAACTGAAAATGTTGTTTGTAGCCGGGAGTATCTCTCCACCAGCCATCGTTTGTAATAATGGCAATGAATTGAGAACCGTTTTTTGCCTGTTTTGCCATAAATCCGCCATAAATGGATTCATAACATACAACAGGGGAGAATTTTACCCGGTTCTTTTCAAAAATTTTCGGTTCGTCTTCAATTCCCAAACTTCCCGAGCCTCCTTCCATTTCTACCGCAAAGTCTTCTAAAACCGGGAATGTAGTTACAAAAGGAATCTTTTCCACGCCCAGTACCAGTTTCGATTTGTGAATGATTTTCGGTTCAGGTGTATTGTCGAATAAAATCGAGGAGTTATACTTTTCCAGATAGGAATTGAATTGAGACTCGTAATGACTGGCAGCTGAATTTTTTGTATCAAAAAGCTGGAACGTAGATGCCCCGATCAGTAATCCGGCATTTGACCAGCGCGCACGATGTTCATCGATTACATGGAAAAAAGTTTCCTTTCTCAGACCGTCTTCGTAAATGTAGCCGATTGGATATAAGGAAGTTTCCGGGGAAACAACCAACTGAGTTTCTTTTGAAACAGCTTTATCTGCCTGTTTCAAAAGTGCTTCTAATTGCTCTTCATTACTTAAAACAAATTTTTCACCGTAAGGATCTAAGTTTGGTTGAAGAATGGCCACATTATAAGGGATTCCTTTCGTGTCCTTTGAAAAATAGAGGATAAGTGAAAGGCTAAGCGGTAAAGTCAAAATGACAATCGCTATAATGAACTTACCGCCTTTGTACCACTTTTTCGTCTGGATAATAAGTTTGTAGATCAATAGATTCATGGTTAAAATCCAGAGTGATCCGCCTAAAACTCCTGTGATGGAATACCATTGTATCCAACTGACTTTAGAAGCAAATACATTTCCCAAGGTTAGCCATGGCCACGATAATTCCCAGTGAAAATGCAGAAATTCGAAACTTAACCAAACGCAGATAAGAATCGGCCCGTTCCACTTTGAACCCAATTTCCGTTTTAATAAATGATAGAACAGGAATGCAAGAGCCATTAATAAACTGTTCGCAAAGAAAGCCATGTAAGCCCCACCTTCACTGGCGTAATAGATCCACCAGGTTGTACCGACATTATAGATGAAAAAGGTAAGATAGGCATGAAGAAAAAGACTAAATGCCTTTCGTTGCATATGAAAATAAGATTCCACGAGTAGTAAAGGGATCCATGCAACAAAGGTAAGAACAGTTAAGCCTCCTGTTTCCGGAAATGAAACGGTTAAAAGAATTCCCGATAGGACACTTAATAACCAACGATTTAGTCTTTTTTGAATGATTTTTTCTATCATAACACGAAATTACAATTTGTTTGATGAATGCCATTCTATTTCGACGAATACCTTGAAAACAAAGACGAACAGCGGGTTTTATATGTGAATTATCACACATAAAATTTAAAATAAACTGTTAAAAAACGGAATTAATTTCAAAAACAGACAACCTGCACCAGTTTTTTTCGTCACATTTGTGCAGAACTAAAATACGCTTTTAATGAACAAGAATTTCATTAACTGTTTGTGCATTACTACTACGCTCTCTCTTTTTTCCGCGTTCAATAGTTTTAGCCAACAGCTTGAAAGACACGAAGATGGTGTTTATTCAAATCAACATGTTTCGGGAGTAGGATCCTCCATGATCGTTTATCATCTAACGTCAGCTTTGGAAACTAATATTTTAAGTGAACTGGAAGATTATCTTGAATCCATGAACGCAATTACCCAGGTTGATATCAGTGGTTTGGATATTTCTATTCAATTTAAAGAATCAACTACGAATGAAATGATTTATCCGTTCATTCAACGCATGGAGATGCTATACATCAACAGAAATCCAAAAACCAGATAAAATCCTCATTACTACTCTCCAGTATGAAAACAACTAATTTTCGGGGCTATTTACTATTGCCTCTATTTATATTCTTAGGTCTTTCCGTTTTCTCCCAAGGATCCGATACCCAGGCCGGTGCAACCGCATCTCCGATTACCTTACCTTTTAACGCTGCAGGTTCAACAACAACAGCTGCAAATAATTATGATGCCGTTGGAACAACTTTCGATGATGGCCCTGATTGGTATTATTACTATTGTGCAACTTCCAATGCTACAATTTGGGTAAATATTACGTTTACTGCAGGTGGATTAGCGAATCCGGTAATGCCTTCAATCAGTGTTTTGGACGGAACAGGAACTTTATTGGGACAGACACAGGTTTTTGGAGATGTTTCAGGAACATACGGAATTCCCTTTACACCAATATCAGGTCAATGCTATTATTTTGTAGTAGACAATGATGGCGTTTCGGGCCCTTCCGGATTTAGTTATAATATCAATATTTCAAATACAGTTCCGGCGCACCCTGCCAATCCCACAGAAGCGGCTTGTACCAATATTGGTTTTGATGCGGGATCAACCACCGGTTGGCTTGGTTCCTGGGGACATTCAATGCAAACAGGAATATCTCCGCAACCAACTCCGACTTATACTCCTTTGTTTTACAACACAACTGGCGGACATCATACGATTACAACTCCCGGATTGGATTTGCAGGCACCCATTCAAACGGTTTGTCCGCAAATACCTGCAAACACCAATTCATTGATGATTGGTGACGGACCAAATGGGGCTTATGGAGGAGCAAGTATCGAACAAAAGTTTCAGGTGACAGCTTCCAATGCACTTTTTACATATTATTATGCATTGGTTATTCAGGATGGTGGTGCTTCCGGCTCTACGGCTCATACGGATCAGGAACAACCTTATTTCAAAATTGATGCTTTAAATTGTGCCGGGGTTCCCATCGCCTGTGGAAACTTATTGGTTACCGGAGGTCCTGGAATTCCCGGATTCACGCAAATAGGAACTACCGGAACTTACTGGAAAGATTGGACAGCTGTAATGTTGGATCTAACACCTTATATAGGTTCTTGCGTAACGATGCGATTTACTGTCGGAGATTGTTCTATCGGTGCTCACTATGCTTATGCTTACCTGGATGCTACCTGTGCACCGATGAGTATTGTGGCTCCGCCGAATATCTGTCAGTTTCAAACTTCTACATTAACAGCTCCAACCGGTGCTGCAACATATTCATGGGTAGAAACCTCTGCACCGGGAACGGTGCTTGGGACAACGAACACCTTATCCATTACACCAACTACAACGGGGACATTCAATTATCAATGTACAATGACCTCAATAACCGGTTGTAATTCTACTTTAACATCCTCAGTAACCGTTTTACCTACACCACAAATTACTGTTACTAACCCACCGGCTGTCTGTTCACCCGGAACAGTTGATTTGACAAGCTCAAGTGTTGTTACTATTAATTCCGGTTCCGGAACTGTCGGTTATTTTACGGATGCGGCTTGCACCATTCCTATAGCATCACCGAATACCGTTGCAACAAGTGGAACTTATTATATTCAGATTTTAAATGCAAATGGCTGCTCTGAAGTTGAACCGGTAACGGTTGTTGTTAACACGACTCCGAATACAGATGTAATTACAGCGAATCAGTCGATTTGTCCGGGAGGAAGTGTGAATTTGAGCAGTAACGTAACACCTGTTTCGACTACAACTCCAATGACTTTCACAAATACGACAGATTTCCTTGTGCCGGATGGAGTTTCCCAAGTTTCCTCACCGATTACCGTTTCCGGAGTTAATCCGCAAACACCCGGAGTGTTGCCAATTGTTTCGGTATGTATGAATCTTACACATACCTGGGATGAGGATCTTCAGATCTATCTGCAATGCCCGAACGGTACCTTATTGGAGTTATCTACCGGTAATGGATTGGATGGAGATAACTATACGAATACCTGTTTCACTCCGACAGGAACATCTATATTGACCGGAACAGCGCCATTCAACGGTAGTTTTACACCTGAACAAGCTTTTACAACCTTAAACGCATGCAGCGTTAATGGAACCTGGAACCTGGTTGTTTCCGATAATTTTGCAGGAGACCAGGGAATGATACTCGATTGGTCGATCACTTTTAATTCGGTTAGTCCCGGAGCAACTTTTACATGGTCACCAACCACAAACATGACCAATTCAACCACGCTTTCTCCAACAGTTACACCAACCACTACAACCACTTATACTTTAACAGGAACAAGCGGAACCGGAGGTTGCACTTCAACGGATCAGGTCATTATTACGGTAAATCCACTTCCGACCGCAACAATTTCCGGAACGACAACAGTTTGTCAGAATGCTGCAGCACCAACGATCACATTCACCGGAGCTAACGGAACAGCGCCTTATACCTTTACTTATAACATCAATGGTGGAGCGAATCAAACAGTAAGCAGCGGTGCATTAACTACCGCAACCATAACAGCACCAACCGGAACTGCAGGAACATTTACTTATAATTTGGTAAGCGTGACCAGTGCAATGGGATGTTCTCAAAATCAAACAGGTTCAGCTATTGTAACGATAAATCCGCTTCCGACCGCAACAATTTCCGGAACGACAACAGTTTGTCAGAATGCTGCAGCAC
>CAMPIU010000284.1 GCA_946886545.1 uncultured Flavobacteriales bacterium
ATTCCATACCACATCAATAAGCATTTGAATCTTGAAACAAACCGCATTCGTAATTCGGTATTCGGCATTCGTAATTAGATAAAAGCCGTTCGTCCGTATTTACATCCGAAATTCATCTAATTGGTTGCAAAGCAATTTTTGTTGTTATTTTCGTACAAACAAGTCGAAAAATTCAACATGAGAAAAAGTCTTTTTACAGCATTGTTGCTTTCTTCTTCGATTTATAGCTTCTCGCAGGAGAAAGTAAAATATATCGAATATGATTTAGCAAACGGAATGCATGTTATTTTACATGAAGAACACGCTACCCCAATTGTAGCTGTTTCAGTTATGTACCACGTAGGTTCTAAAAACGAAAATCCTTCCAGAACAGGATTCGCGCATTTTTTTGAGCATTTATTATTTGAAGGTTCTACCAACATTAAACGAGGAGAATACTCTGAATTGGTGGAGAAGAATGGAGGTGCTTTAAATGCAAATACAAGCCAGGACAGAACCTATTACTACGAAATCCTTCCTTCAAACCAGTTGGAATTGGGATTGTGGTTGGAAAGTGAGCGTTTGTTGCATGCAAAAGTAGATCAAACAGGTGTTGAAACACAACGTGAAGTTGTAAAAGAAGAGAAAAGACAGCGTGTAGACAATCAGCCTTACGCAACTTTTATGGAAAACCTCTTTAAACTGGCATACAAAAATCATCCTTACCGTTGGGTTCCCATCGGAAGTATGGAAGATTTGAATGCTGCTCAGGAAATTGATTATGTAAATTTCTACCACACATTCTATGTCCCTTCCAATGCAATTCTTTCTATTGCAGGAGATATCAATATTGAGCAAACAAAAAAATGGATCGATAAGTACTTCGCATCTGTTCCAAAAGGACAAGCAATTAACCTGTTTCGTGATTACGAGAATCTGGGCGAAGGTGAATTCAAAACGAAATATGGTGTTGAAAAGTTAGCTTTTGACGCAAAAAACTTCAATAATCCGACGGATGCTAAAGCAAAAGAACTTTTGAAGAAATATGCTGCAATGCCATGTGATATTCCAAGACCAAATCCTGCATTTGAGGCAATCTCCGGTGTTCAGAGAGAAACTGTTTACGATAACATTCAGTTGCCGGCTGTATTCATGGGTTACAAATTCCCGAAAGAAACAGACAAGGATTTTGCTGCGATCGAATTATTAAATGCTGTTTTATCCGGAAGTAATTCTTCCCGTATGAATAAGGAGATCGTTGAGAAAAAGCAACAGGCTGTAGCCGCTTTCTCTTTTGCATTCAATATGGAAGATCCGGGATTGGGGATTGTTGCAGCAATTGCAGCAAACGGAACGAAGGTTGAAGATTTGGAAAAATCATTGGATGAACAAATCAAATCGATCCAGGATAATTTAATTTCAGAAGAAGAGTTTCAGGCGGTTCGCAATCAATTTGAAAATCAAATTGTAAGCTCCAACTCAACAGTAGCCGGAATTGCTGAAAATTTAGCTCAAAACAAAATGTATTTCGGAAATACTGAATTGATCAACAAACAAATGGAGATCTACATGAGCATTACTCGTGAAGACATTCAGCGTGTTGCTAAAAAGTATC
Source organism: uncultured Flavobacteriales bacterium (assembly GCA_946886545.1). The sequence goes on from CAMPIU010000284.1 coordinate 1,595, forward strand.
TGACTCAGGACAACCGAATCATCTTATATTATTTACCAAAGGCAAACTAACAGAACAGCGTCATGAAAAAGTTAATTACACTTGTTGCTTTAACAGCATTTACAGGGGTTTACGGACAAATTGATCGTTCTGTAAGACCGGCTGCAGCTGCGGCACCAACTATTAATATTAAAAACTCCGAGGTTTTCAAATTGAGTAACGGAATTACCGTGATCCTTTCTGAAAACCATAAACTACCCCGCGTTTCTTTTTCGCTTACAATGGGAGCTTCACCGATGATCGAAGGCTCTAAAGCAGGAACAAACAATATGATGGGGCAATTGCTTACTTCCGGGACCGCAAAACGTTCCAAAGATGTATTGGACAAAGAAGTGGATAACATGGGAGCATCATTAAATGCTGATGGAAGCTCAATTTACTTCTCTTGTTTAACAAAACACATGGAAAACGGTTTGGATATCATGCAAGACGTAGCGATGAATCCTGCTTTCCCCCAAAGTGAGTTCGAGCGCATCAAGAAACAAAACGAATCCGGATTATTATCTGCGAAATCAGATCCGAATACCATGGCTTCAAATGCTGAAATGAAGATCAACTTCCCGAATCACCCGCTTGGCGGAGTAATGGATGAAGCTTCTTTGACGGCAATCAGTCTGGATGATGTGAAAAACAACTACAAACAAGTATTCACTCCAAACGGAGCGTACCTTGTAATTGTTGGTGATATTACAAAAGACAACGCAATGAAATTGGCCGAGAAGTATTTCGGTACCTGGAAAGGTGCTCCGGCTTACAAGGAAGATTTCGGAAGCGGACTAAGAGCAAAAGGAAACCGTGTGATCTTTGTCAACAAACCGGGAGCTGTGCAATCTGTAATCTCTATTACTTTCCCGATTGAAATGAAACCGGGAGCTTCGGATCAAATTGCTTTGAATGTAATGAACAGCATTTTGGGCGGCGGATCTTTCGGAGCGCGTATCATGCAGAATTTGCGTGAAGATAAAGCATACACTTATGGTGCTTATACTTCTTTTGAAGTTACAAGAGACGGAAGCTGGTTCGGAACATCCGGAAGCTTTAGAAATGAAGTAACGGATTCTGCGATCACAGAATTATTGTCCGAGATCACAAAAATCAGTGACAGCTATGTTACGGATGATGAATTAAACCTGGCGAAATCTGCAATGGCAGGAAGCTTTGCACGTTCATTGGAAAGACCGCAAACTGTTGCCCGTTTCGCTTTGAATATCATTCGCGATAACTTGCCTGCTGATTACTACCAAACGTATTTGAAACGCCTGGATGCAATTTCAAAAGACGATGTCTTAACGGTAGCCCAGAAATATTTCAAAAACGGATTCAATATCGTTGTTGTAGGTAACGAAGATATTCTTCCGAAATTGAAAGCATTTGACAGTGACGGTGTGATTGAAAAATTGGATCCGTTCGGAAATCCTGTAAAAGAAATGAAGAAAGCTGATATCACTGCTGATCAGTTGATCGAAAGATATATCAACACTGTTACAAAAACAGCTTCAGCAAAGGAATTGGCTAAAAAAATGAAGAAAGTGAAATCGGTAGTTAAGAAAATTGAACTTTCTTCTCCTCAAATCCCGGTAGTTATCACAATGACGGATGCTTTCGTTGCTCCAAATAAAGAAGCAATGAAAATTGAAGCTCAGGGAATGGTTTTCCAAAGTTCATATTACGATGGAACAAAAGGTTCTGAGACGAGTATGCAAGCGGGAAAAAAGGCAATGACTGCTGAAGAACTGGCTGCTAAGAAAAAAGGCGAAGGTTTGTTTCCTGAGGTAAACTACAAAACTTCCGGAATGAAATATGAGATCAAAGGAATCGAAACGATCAGCGGAAAAGACTATTATGTTTTGACTACCAATGATGGTGAAAAAGAAGCTTTTGATTACTTCGATGTAACTACAAACATGAAATTCAAAACCGTTTCCATTACGAAAGAAGGTGAAGAAACGATGGAATCTACCATTATGTATGATGATTACAAAGATGTGAATGGTTTTATGTTCGCTCACAAATTAACCCAGGTGATGGGTGAAATGACGCTTTCAGGAGCTGTGAAATCGATTGAATTTAACGGCGAAGTTGATAAAACATTGTTCGAATAATTTTTATTGATCCGACTTAAAAGGGCTTGGCAGAAATGTTAAGCCCTTTTTTATTTCCACAGGCAACCATTGTGTTGTGCGGATTGTATTCTTTACAAAACAGATCACATGAAATTATTTCTTACGATACTATCCATTTGTTCTCTCTTGACGGTTTTCGCACAAAATGTGAACCTGGATTCCAATTTCGGAAACGGCGGAATCGTCTTAACACCAAACACCACTGAAATCAATAGTATTGCTGTCGATCCGGATGGAAACATTTTTAGTGCGGGATACAGTATTGAAAGCGGCGGCACAGGAATCTATCGGCTCACAATTACAAAACATACCGGCACAGGTGCAATCGCTTCAAATTTCGGTACAAACGGAATGGTCACTACCACGATTGATTATTCGGAATTTCCACTAGATATCAAGTTGCAAGCCAACGGAAAGATTTTAGTCTCCGGATCGGTTTATCTGGGACCAACACAAGGTGGTCCGGGAGATTACAATTCATTTGTTGCGCGTTTTAATACAAACGGCGATTTGGACAGCAGTTTCGCAATCAATGGTGTGTTCAGGCTACCGCATTCAGACAGCCACATCGTTTCAATGATCATTCTGGCTGATAGTTCTATCCTCTTGGCAGGAAACAGTTACGGAAACGCTGCGATCAGTAAAATCGATTCAAACGGAGCCATTGATCCTTCCTTCGGAAACAATGGTACGGTATTCCTGTCGGATGCCAATTACACATTCATTCTTTGGAAAGCCATTCTGCTAAGTGACCTGTCGGTGATTTGTGTCGGATACGATGGGAATGACTTCAACAATTCAAAACTCACTTACTGTAAAATTGATTTGACCGGAGATTTCGTTCCCGGTTTCGGACAATATCTCAAAGTCATTCTTGACCTGCACAATACAACGCCTGCATTTACCGAACTCTTATCCGGAG
>CAMPIU010000285.1 GCA_946886545.1 uncultured Flavobacteriales bacterium
ACCCAGGCCATTCAATCCATTGAGGATATCCGTATTTTTATGGAACACCATATTTATGCCGTTTGGGATTTTATGTCCCTATTAAAAGCACTCCAAAATCAATTGACCTGTACACAGGTTCCCTGGTTTCCTGTTGGTTCTGCAGAGGTTCGCTACCTCATCAATGAAATTGTCTGTGGAGAAGAATCCGATCTGGCTTCAGAAGAAGATGTAAAAAAAGGTGACGGGATCCGTAAAAGCCATTTTGAATTATACCTGGAAGCAATGGAGCAAACAGGAGCTTCACGTGCAGGAATTGATGCTTTGTTCAGTCAGATTCAGCAAGGTAAATCTGTGGAGAAAGCAATCGAACTGGTTTCGATCCCTGAATCTGCTAAACGCTTTCTGAGCTTTACTTTTGAAGTCATTGCGACTAAAAAACCGCATCTGATAGCTGCTGTATTCACTTTCGGAAGAGAAGACCTGATCCCGAACATGTTCCACAGTATTGTCAGCGATCTGAATGCAAAATTCCCCACTCAACTGGCAACTTTCAAATTCTACTTGGACCGCCACATTGAAGTTGACGGTGACCACCACGGACATTTAGCCTTACAAATGGTGAGCGAATTATGTGGAAATGATCCGATGAAATGGAAAGAAGCGGAAGAGTACTCGATCAAATCACTCGAAATGCGTAAGCATTTATGGGACGGAGTATTTGATGAGATGAAAAAGCATCAGATGGCATAAGAGGTTTTTAAACTTTATACTATTTCAGTAATTACTCAAGGATAAGCTGTTATTGTGAATTGTTCCTTTACGAATGCCCGTTCCATTCCGTTTTTATTATAAATCAACAAATGAGCTTGTTGATTACTCACGATCGTAAACCTGTTTTCAGGAAGTCCGTAACAAACAGTTGAACTGGCAAGCGTGTGCTTTCCATGACTATTGGTATTCCAGCCATAACTCACGATGCACTTATTTTGGGGGTGAAAGCCTTGTTCATGAAAATCAGTCGGATAAAGCACAACCCTTGAACTGTGGGAAGAAATATAAACCAAAGAATCAAAATCCGAAGAAGTAAGTTTTTCGGAAAGGGTGAATGTGATGTCAGTTCCACTGGAACAGCATTGTCCTGCGGCCCAATCATGGCTTAAAACTGTTGCCAGAGTATCCTGCGAAAATCCGGGAATACTGAACGCTAATGAAAAAATGATAAGTATTGATCTCATGATTGCTTATACAATCCAATACAGATCAGGTTCAAAAAGTAGGGGTGAAAAAGTAGGGGTGAAAAATTTTTCACCCCTACTTTTATACATTTTTCATTTCCATTTTTGGTGGGATCAGTCGGTAGACAATCGGTGTTACCACACGCGAAAGCAATGTTGAACTGATCAATCCCCCGATCAATACAATTGCCAAAGGCGAAATCAATGGATTGGTAGAAATCGCTATCGGTATCAGCCCTCCAATCGCAGTAAGTGATGTCAATACGATCGGTAAGAAACGTACTTCTCCGGCTTCACGGATCGCTTCATCCAAACTTCTGCCCTCTTCTCTTAGTTGATTGGTGAAATCGACCAGCAAAATGGAGTTCTTAACCTCAATTCCTGCCAGGGCTATCAATCCGATTACCGCTACGAACGAAAGTGAATTTCCTGTCATCCAAAGAGCAATCACTGCCCCGACAATTCCAAGTGGAATTACCGACAATACGATCAGCGTACTTTTGAAGGTTTTGAAAAGCAGGATCAATACCGCAACGAACAAGAAAACGGTAATGGTGATAATGGTATTGAAGCCACCGAATGATTCATTGCGGGATTCGTATTCACCACCCATCACATACGAATATCCGCTCGGAAGTTTCTTCTCTTCCATTTTCGCGATCACCTCATTGATCAGATTGTCGACCAGCACGCCTTTTTGAGCAAATGCACTTATTGAAACCGTACGAATCTTATTAAAATGATTAATGAACAAGGGAGAACTTTCGAGCTGCAAACTTGCGATCTGTGAAAGCAAAATAGCTTGACCCTGCTGATTATTGATGTACAGCTGATTGAAGACATCCAAAGTTGCCCGTTCTCCTTTATGTGTAGTTAACAGCATGGAGAATTCATCATTATTTTTGTCAGAAAACGTTCCCAGGTCAACACCGGCAATTGCCAAACGTACCGTTCTGTCGATATCGACCGTGTTTACACCTAAAGCACGTGCTTTCTCTTTCGAGATCACTAATTTGAAATCGGATTTCAGGTTACTCACCGGGTTGTTTACGTACATCGTTCCGGGAATTTCCTTCAATAGACTTTCTACTTCCTGGCTCAGTCTCCTCAAAGTATCCAGATTATCTCCCGAAAGACGCACTTCTACTGGAGCCACCATAGGCGGACCCTGCTCAAAGTTCTTCACTTCAATCTTAGCACCGGGATATTCATTGAAAATCCCACGCAAATGATCAGCAATTTCCTGTTTCTTATCAACGCCGGTGTGTTTTTCCAGCTGAACAAAGATCTGGGCGAAATCACTCCGCTCATTTTCCTGGACCACATTGTAATATACCGGAGGATTTCCCTTTCCGATATTTGCGGCATAATATTCTACTTCCGGAACTTTACTCAATTCTTTCTCTACGTATTTCGTGATCTCGTTCGTATGACTCAGATTTGTCTGCAAAGGAGCAGAAACATTGACCATAAACTGCGGTTTTTCAGATGCCGGGAACAAACTGAAACCGATAACAGGGAACAATGCAAGCGAACCGATGAAGATCGCCAATGCAACTGTCAGAGTAATCACCGGTCTTTTCAGTGCCTTGTCCAACAACACAGAATAGGTTCCCGAAATGGCTTTTTGAAGAGCTCTCAGGAAGATGTTCCCGTTGTGTTGTCCCTCGTGTTGTTTCAATAAACGGCTCGACAAGAAAGGAATAATTGTCAGCGAAACCAGCATGGAAGCCAAGACACTTGCAATCACCGCCATCGGAAGGCTGCGAATGAAATCACCGGCTACTTCCGGTAAAAATACCAAAGGCAAAAAGGCAATGATCAGAGTCACCGTACAGCCTACTACCGAAAGTCCGATCTGCTGTGTTGCCATAAGGGTTGCATCCATGCGCGAATATCCTTCACGCAGCCAGCGTTCGATATTTTCAACAACCACAATGCTGTCATCGACCAAAAGCCCCAGTGCCACAACCAAACCAACAATACTCAGCTGATTAATATTGTAACCCATGACATTCAGGAGTACCAATCCGATTGCGAGTGAAAGCGGAATAGAGATCATTACGACCAACGAAGCTCTTCCACCCAAAGGAAGCAACGTGATCGCGACCAAGAGAATGGCAATCAGGAAATCGATCCCTAAACCTCCCAAACGGTCATTCACATTATCTCCCTGGTCAAAATGATTCACCATATCGATATTGGAAGGAATCTGCGGATCAAACTCATCCAATACTTTTTGATATTTCTTCTGTGTCTCGGAAATATTGAATCCTTCTTTTTGAGCTGCAGTAACGAACACACAACGATGTCCGTTTAAGCGCGTAATATGTTTTGCTTCGGAAAAATCATAATAAACATCTGCCACATCTTTCAGCGGAATGGTTTTTCCTTCGGAAGCATAAATAATCGTATTGGCAATTTCATCCAGTGAAATGTAATTCCCACTTGTTTTGACATTTAATGACTTTGTTCCCACATCAATACTTCCACCCGGAATATTCGCGATCTCGCTTTGCAGGGTTCCAAGCACCGCATTCAAAGGAAGGTGAAGCTGCGCTAATTTATCTGTTCTCAAATCAATCCGAACCTGTTCATCCGATAAACCGTGAATTTTGACGTTCTTCAGTTCCGGAAGTTTTTCCAGTTCTTCCTGCAGATCTTCGGCAACCTGTTTCAATGATTTCCTGGATGCATTTTCACTGATCAAGGCTGTTTGAATGACATTCACATCGGAAGCCACCAATTTTTTTACTTCGATACTCAAAATCTCATCCGGAAGATCAGAACGCATTCCGTTCACTTCCCGCGTCAGCTCCTGGAACTTCTCATTCACATCCGATTCGTATTTGTACTCCACCTGCATAATCGCCACACCATCTTTGATCTGTGTTTTGATGCGCTTGATGTTTTCCAAACTGTAAATCTGTTTTTCCAACGGTTTCACAACCAATTCTTCCATATCCGAAGGACTTGTGCCCGGATATACCACGATCACAGGGAACATAGGGGAATTGGTAGCTGGGTCCTCACTCCGGGGCATGGTCAAAAGCGTATTCACTCCCAAAGCGATCGCCATGATGAACAACACCAGGGTAAACTGGTAGTTGCGTACTGCGTATGTTGCTATTTTCATCTTTGACAGTCTTTATTTGGAAGAGATGGTCGAATTTTCGTTCAAATAAGGGCCACCTGAAACGATCACATATTTAAATCCTTCCAAACCTTCTGATATTTCTACCTCATTCTGGTTCAGGTTTTCGATCTTAACAGGAACTTTTTTCACCGTTTTTTTATCATTCGAAATGAATACAAATCCATCGTCTGCATTTCCATCCAATAAAGCCTCATACGGAAGTTTCCAGGTCTGGGAAGTTTCAGAAAGTTTGATGACAGCTTGTCGGAAAACACCACTCGCCAATCCTTCGGGTAATTTCCCCTGTAATAC
>CAMPIU010000286.1 GCA_946886545.1 uncultured Flavobacteriales bacterium
GGTTTTCATTTTCGAAGGAGAAGGAACCAATAACAAAGGAAAATGGATCAAATGGAGCGCTTTGCGAAATAAAAAGTTTGAAGCAAAAGATGAAAATAAACAAGCGTGGACAGTAGATACATTAACTATTCCTGCAGCACGTTTCCCCAATAGCGCTTTTGGTTTTACAACCCCTCCCAAACAATCTGTAATCATTTTTGAGCAGGCAACCATCTGGACAAATACAGATGAAGGAATTATCCAGGAAGGAACCGTAATTGTTGAAAACGGAAAAATCAAAGCCATTCACAAAGGTTCCGGGACTTATATGAAACCGAATGATGCCGTGGTTATCAATGCCCGGGGAAAAATTCTCACTACCGGGATCATAGATGAACATTCACACATTGCATTGACAAGAGGAGTTAATGAAGGCGGACAAGCCATTGCATGTGAAGTGCGCATGGAAGATGCCATTAATGCGGAGGACATTGATATTTACCGTCAATTAGCCGGTGGTGTCACCGCTGCACAACTTCTGCATGGATCAGCTAACCCTATTGGCGGGCAATCTGCTTTGATAAAATTGAAATGGGGGCACTATCCGCATGAATACATCATTAAGAATGCACCGAAATTTGTAAAATTTGCGCTTGGAGAAAACGTAAAACAAAGTAATTGGGGTGTGAGTAATCGATTCCCACAAACACGCATGGGAGTTGAACAGGTTTACATTGACGCTTTTTCAAGGGCATTAGCTTATCACCAGGCAAAGAGCAATCAGTCAGGAAAAAACAAGGACAAGAATGCGGTTCCCCCGGCTGTTGATCTGGAACTGGAAGCCCTATACGAGATTGTCTCCGGAGAACGAAGAATCACTTGTCACAGTTATGTACAATCGGAAATCAATATGCTCATGCATGTAGCTGATTCATTCGGATTCAAGGTGAACACATTCACGCACATTTTGGAAGGTTATAAAGTAGCCGATAAAATGAAAGAGCACGGTGTCGGAGCTTCAACTTTTTCTGATTGGTGGGCGTACAAATTCGAGGTAATGGATGCAATCCCTCAAAACGCTTCTCTGATGACAAATATGGGCTTAACCGTTGCCATTAATTCGGATGATGCTGAAATGGGACGCCGTCTAAATCAGGAAGCTGCAAAAACCATTAAATACGGCGGTATGACAGAAGATCAAGCCTGGAAAATGGTCACACTGAATCCTGCTAAATTATTGCATTTGGATGACCGAATGGGAACAATACAAGTTGGAAAAGATGCAGACCTGGTTTTGTGGACAAACAATCCTCTGAGTATCACTGCGAAACCACTATATACGGTAGTTGACGGAGAAATTTTGTTCGATGCGCAAAGAGACTTTCAAATCCAGCAGGAAATTGCAGCAGAAAGAGCACGCATTATTACAAAAATGGTCGAAGAAGGAAAAAAAGGTGAACCGACAAAACCCTTCAACCGCAAACGCAGAGGTCATTTTCATTGCAACACGCTTGGAGAAGAAGAATCATTGGAAGCAAATGAACACTAAGCATTCAAAACATTGAACATGAAAACAATCATTTATACTTTTTTGGTCCTGATTGCAAGTGTGAACAGCAGCTACGGACAGAAGAAATACACCAGAATCCTACTTGAAAATGCAACTCTGCACATTGGGAACGGACAAGTGATCAGCACCGGCACAGTCGGAATTGAGAACGGTGTAATTACCATTGTCCGGAACTCATTGGCATATACCTACAACAAATCTGATTGGGATACGATCATCAATTTAAGCGGGCAACACATATATCCTGGATTTGTTGCTCCGAATTCTACATTGGGTTTAACCGAAATTGATGCTGTAAGAGCTTCACGGGATTTCCAGGAAATGGGAACCTTCAATCCGCACGTACGTGCTCAAATTGCCTATAATTGTGAATCTGCAGTAATCGAAACAGTTCGCACCAATGGTATTTTAATAATCCAGACTACTCCACGTGGCGGAAGAATCTCAGGTCAATCCAGTTTGATGACAAGTTCTTGCTGGAACTGGGAGGACGGTACCGTAAAAGCGGATGATGGAATTCACATTGAATGGCCCTCTGCTTATAGTCGCCGCTGGGGAGATCCAATCACAAAACCCAACGAAACGTATGAAGAGCAAAAACGTGAATTGATCACTTACTTGTCCAGTGCAAAAGCAAGCACGAATGCCAAAGACAAGACCACACCGCTTCAATACAGTGCTTTGAGTGACTGCTTTACCGGAGAAAAACGATTCTATTTTCATGCCAATGAGGTACAACAGATAAATGACATCCTGGACCTCATCTCGGAACTGGAAATCAAGTTCCCGGTAATCGTAGGTGGTTATGAAAGCTACTTGGTAGCTGACCGTTTAAAAATTAAAAAAGTACCCGTCATGATCGGCCGCCTGCACTCACTTCCTCAACACGATGACGATGCATACGATCTACCTTATAAACTTCCTTTTTTGTTGCAGCAAGCCGGAGTTCAGTTTTGTCTTCAAAATGAAGGGGATATGGAAGCAATGAACGCACGCAATCTTCCTTTTCTTGCAGGAACTGCCATGTCTTATGGTCTAACGGAAGAAGAAGCTGTCCGCTCCATTACCCTGAGCGCTTGTGAGATCATGGGAATCTCCAAAAACTACGGGAGTATTGAAGTCGGAAAGAAAGCGACCTTATTTGGTTCAAACGGCTCTGCATTGGAAATGAAAGGAAATCAGGTTTCATTAATCCTTATTAACGGGGAATTTGTATCGATCAGTAACTTCCAAACGGAGTTATATGAGAAATACAAGAAGAAGTATGGGAAGTGATTTTTAGTGTTTAAAAAAAATTAACATTTAATAGCATTTTCGAAACAATACAATTGAATAACTTCGGCCTAAATTTAATTATCTAAATCTATGAAAAAAATTTACATTTTCGCAGCGTTACTGATTTCAAGTAATACGCTGTTTGCTCAAAATTTAACTCGCGCAGATATTGGTTATGCCGCCGGTGAAAACTTCACTATGTATTCATCTGATGCAGTAAGTCCGGGATCGGCAGGAACAGGAGTTACTTGGGATTTGTCTGCAATGACCAACAACAGTCAGGTAACCGTAAATCCAACGGTTAATTCAGGCGGGCCTTTTCCGGCTGCAAATTTGAAACTGACACAATCCAATGGTGGTGTTATTTATTACAATGCAAGCAATTCTATTTTGGAAGTACTTGGAATTGATGCTGTAAGTACAGTTTTCAGTTATTCAAATCCCGCAGCTTATATTCAATTCCCGCTAACTGCAAGTTCAAATTACACAGATCAATTTGCATGTACTTACACAGTAAGTGGTTACAATTTCACAAGAACCGGAAGTACACAAACTGAATTTTCCGGTTACGGGACCTTAATCACTCCATCCGGAACATTTACAAACGTAGTTCGTTTAAAATCTACCCAAACAATTACAGACGTTTATTCTTTAGGAACTATAAATTCAACAATTATTTCATTCAATTGGTATAAAGCGGGTGTACATCATGAACTTGCAAATGTTTCAGCCTCAACTTCAAACGGCAACACCACTGATCAGGCATATTACACAAGTGTTCCTGCCAATTTAGGTTTGGAAGAGAATCAATTGCTCAATTTATCGGTATTCCCGAATCCTGCAACAGATGTACTTCACGTAAGTTCTGATGAGATGATCTCTAAAATTGAATTTTACACGGTATCCGGTGAGTTGTCATTGAATCATTCTATGAACGAAAGTAATACTACGGAAATAAACATCGCTGCTTTAAACTCAGGCATGTATCTGGTTAAAGTATATGGAAAAGACGGTTCCATTTCTGTTCAAAGAATTACAAAGAATTAATCCTCTTTTTAATCATTTAAAAAAATCCTTTCTGTTTCGACAGAAGGGATTTTTTTGTTAAAAACAAAGCTCAATTCAAATTCTATTTAACCTTTCATAACAGAAGCTTTTTGAGAAATCTTTCCATTATTGATTATTTGTTTCCTATTTTTGTTAGAGAACATAAAATATAATATCATGGCATTTGAATTACCAAAATTAGCATATGCATACGACGCGCTAGAGCCGCATATCGATGCACGTACAATGGAGATCCACTATTCAAAACATCACCAGGCATACGCAACAAACTTAAATAATGCAATCGCAGGAACTGACCTGGAAGGAAAATCAATTGAGTACATTTTACAAAATTGCAAAGACAAACCGGCTGTACGCAACAATGGTGGTGGTTTCTGGAATCACAACTTGTTTTGGGAAATCATGGCTCCAAATGCCGGAGGAACTCCAACAGGAGAATTGGCACAGGCTATTAATGACGCTTTCGGAACTTTTGAGCATTTCAAAGATGAGTTTGCTAAAGCAGGAACAACACGTTTTGGTTCAGGATGGGCATGGTTGTGTGTTGAAGGAGGAAAACTGGTAGTTTGTTCAACAGCAAACCAGGACAACCCTTTGATGGGTGAAGGTTGTAAAGGAACTCCAATCCTTGCTATGGATGTTTGGGAACATGCATACTATTTGCATTACCAAAACCGACGTCCGGATTACATCAATGCATTTTTTAATGTGATTAACTGGGATGCAGTTGCAAAGAAATACGCAGCAGCAAAATAATTAAAAAC
>CAMPIU010000287.1 GCA_946886545.1 uncultured Flavobacteriales bacterium
ATGATATGATGGCAGAAACAAAATTGACAAAATTCTTCAAGGATACTGTGAAATTGAACTCGAAAGAAATTTCTTACGATGAGTTCGTTGAGATGGCTTCGAAGTAATTATAAATAATCATTGATGAAAAAAACGTAGGGGCGGAAAATTTTCCGCCCCTACGTTTTTATATCCGCTTTGATCCCTACTTTTTTATACTAAATTTATTCCATGAACAATACGTTAGCTCCTTGGATAATTGCCCTGGTTTTGATTGCTTATTTTGCAATTCTCATTTTGATTTCATTTTTAACCTCAAGAAATGCGGATTCAGATTCGTTTTTTACAGGTAATAAACAAAGTCCCTGGTATCTGGTGGCTTTCGGAATGATCGGAGCTTCGCTTTCGGGTGTTACATTTATTTCTGTTCCCGGTAAAGTGGCAAGTGAGGGAATGGCATATTTTCAAATTGTTCTGGGTTATGTCATCGGATACATTGTCATTGCTCAGGTATTGATGCCGCTCTATTATCGGTTGAATGTAACTTCGATCTATCAGTATTTGCAAACACGTTTTGGAATTGTGAGTTATAAAACCGGTGCAAGTTTCTTTATTTTGTCCCGAACTCTTGGATCTGCGACCCGCTTGTATTTGGCAACTGAAGTCCTGCATTTGTTCCTGTTCAGGGATTTGGGTGTTGAATATTGGATTACTGCCCTTACAACCGTTGTGTTAATTTGGGTATACACCTTCAAAGGTGGAATCAAAACCATTGTTTATACGGATACTTTTCAAACTGTATTTTTGATCAGTGCTGTGATTATCTGCACAGTGGTTATTTCGAATGCTTTGGGGGTGAATTGGAGCGAATTGTACCACAAAATCACTACAGCTAAAACGTCAGGTAATTATTCCATGTCACGGATTTTCTTTTTCGACGATCCGAATTCTCCCTTGTATTTCTACAAACAATTTTTTGGAGGAATGTTCCTGGCAATAGCTATGACCGGTTTGGACCAGGATCTGATGCAAAAGAATTTAACTTGCAGGAATATCAAAGACGCTCAAAAAAACATGTATTCGTTTACCACTGTTTTGGTTGTTACGAACTTTTTATTCCTCCTTTTGGGAGGAGCACTTTATGTGTATGCAAATCACTTTCAAATCGATTTGCCAATAAAAACAGATCATACATTCCCTACTTTGGCATTGAATAATTTCGGGAAGATTGCCGGAGTTTTCTTCTTGCTTGGAATCACAGCCTCGTCTTATGCATCTGCAGATAGTGCTTTGGCTGCCCTGACAACAGGTGTTTGTATTGATTTCCTGCATTTTGATCGTAAAACAGAAGCGCAAAAACAACGGACAAAACTGTTTGTACACATTGGGTTTTCAATTCTGTTCTTATTCATTATCCTGCTTACAAAAGCGTATGTAGATGCTAATCCTAAAACGGATCTGATTGGTTTGATTCTGACAGTAGCCGGTTATACTTACGGACCACTTCTGGGATTATTTACTTTTGGAATTGTTTTGAAACGGAAATTAAATGAATGGATGGTTCCTGTAATATGTATTCTGGTTCCGGTGATTTGTTATTACCTTAGTCAGAATATGCCCTTATGGACAGGTGGAGTAATCGTAAATAAGGAAATAGTTGGTGGATACAGATTTGGAAATGAACTCCTGATCCTAAATGGCTTATTGACATTCATTGGCCTGTGGCTCATTTCAAAAAGAGGAGAAACCCCTGTTGTCGCTTTGCAGAATTGAAAATTTAAACATTTTTTAATCCGGTCATTTGATCAAGCGTTCTCCATATTGAGTAACTTTAAAAAAACATAAGACGAAGCCAGGAGTGATTCAGCTTCTGGAAATTTCAAATAGGACCTTACGCTGGAAATCGTTAAAAACGAGCAAATGAAGCGAAGAAAGTATTCGGGTGTTTGAGTCCGGTAGCTAAAGCGGACGGACGAGTTTTCGAATACTTCGCACAATGTTGCGTAGTTTTTAGATTTTCGAGTACAGTCCTAGTCCCGATAGCTATCGGGATTTTTGGCTCTACCTTTTTATGGCAATGATAAAAAGGTAGAAGAAATACAATGTAAAAGTTATATCATGATTCAAAAACCAAAAGCATTTCTCTTCGACCTGAACGGTACCATGATCCACGACATGGACTTTCACCTGGAAGTTTGGAACAGGATTCTGAACGAAGATCTCAAGGCCGGGTTGACAAAAGATCAGGTAAAGCAGCAAATGTATGGAAAGAACCACGAATTGTTGGATCGTGTTTTTGGAAAAGGAACGCTTGATGAAGAAACAATTAGCTTATACTCCCAACGAAAAGAAGACCTTTATCAGGAACTGTATCGTCCGCATCTTGCTTTGATCCCTGGTTTGGAAGAAGTGTTAAGGAAAGCAGACCGGTCCGGGATCTCCATGGCAATCGGATCGGCAGCAACGCGCTTTAGTATTGATTTTGTATTGGACAACCTGGATCTCCGTTCCTGCTTCAATGCAATAGTTGGCGCAGAAGATGTGTTCAAAAGCAAACCCGATCCTGAAGTGTTTTTGAAAGGAGCGGAACTTTTAGGTGTCGAACCGGAATCATGTATCGTATTTGAAGATGTACCGAAGGGAGCCGAAGCAGCATTGAATGCAGGAATGAAAGCAATCATTGTTACAACTACCCATGCCCCTGAAGAATTCGTTCAATATCCGAACGTCTTATTCTTTATTTCCAATTATAATGACCCACGACTGATTGAACTCTTTTAATGAATTGAAAATTGAGTCCCGATAGCTATCAGGGTTAAAATTGATAAAAGCAGAATCACTTTAATCCCTCAATTCTACTTTTACCTTTTCAATTTTACAGTTTCCATTCTCAATTTTTGTATCTTTAAATTTAACAAATAGCATTACCATGAACATCATTCTTCACGATAACGAATTACACTTACGCTTTGCACCGTTAACGCTTACACGGCCGGTCGGCGATTTAAGAGTGGGAATTTTGACCAACAAAGAACGATGGGAAAAATGGATTCCGGAAGCTACTGTTTCATTTCAAACCGAAAAGTACATTTCTAAGAAGTTCCCGCGTATCGACGGTGAAGGAGAAGTGGAGGTAAATGCTGCAATTATTCCGAATGAAGCCATTGCTGCTGCAGTTGTGCATCTGGAAGAAAACCAGGTTCTGATTTCAGAAAATACCTGGATCGCACGACGAGGAGCTGCGACTGAAAAGATCAAGTGGACAGAACAACATCCTCTGGAGTTGACACAGCGCTGGGACTTGTTCCAAAAGAACGATGAAATTTTGGTGGCCGATTACTTTTTACTGACCGGCGGCAGGGAATCACAATACATTCCGGCTTCAAATACCATTATTGGCGATCCTTCACTGATCTTCCTTGAAGCAGGAGCATCCGTTGAAGGATCATTCTTAAACACGACTTCAGGTCCCGTTTACATTGCCAAAGATGCCGAGATCATGGAAGGATCAATGATCCGCGGACCGTTTTCCCTGGGAGAACATGCAGTAGTAAAAATGGGTTCCAAGATCTACGGAGCTACGACTATCGGGCCGTTTTGCAAAGTAGGGGGCGAGATTACCAATTGTGTTTTTCAGGCATATTCCAATAAGGGCCACGATGGGTTCCTGGGAAATTCAGTGGTTGGAGAGTGGTGTAATTTCGGGGCGGACACCAATACCTCGAACCTGAAGAATAATTATTCCATGATTCGTTCCTGGTGTTATGAAACAGGAGCTGAAGTGGAAACCGGCATGCAGTTTATGGGAGTTTTTATGGGGGATCATAGCAAATGTGCCATCAATACTATGTTCAATACCGCAACAGTGGTAGGAGTTTCCTGCAATATTTTTGGCGGCGATTTCCCTAAGAAGTTTATTCCCTCATTTTCCTGGGGAGCTGTAAACGGAACAGAATTGTTCGAGCTGATAAAAGCCAAAGATGCTGCCAATGCCATGATGAAAAGACGCGGTTTGGAACTCTCGGAAGGCGATAACTACATATTTGACTATTTGGCAAAACACGGCGGGTGATTTGATTATTTTTTACTTTCAACACTTTCTTTTTTATTATCTGTAACAAAAATAGAAGCGATATAAGCAGTAAACGTTCCGAAAAATCCCACACCAAATGTCATTAAGATCATAGCTAAAATACGCCCTTCAGTCGTTACTGGATACTTGTCTCCATATCCAACGGTGGTAATTGTGGTATAGGTCCACCAAATTGCATCCTCTGCATTTTTGATATTGCTTTTTTGATCTGTTTCAACAGCAAGTATAGCTATTGAAGAGAATATGATTAAAAGGATTGCAATTACGGAAACAGAAGTTAAAGCTCCTTTTGCTTTATTCGCAAAAATGTGGTTGAGTAATTGTCGTGATGAACGGAAAGCTCTGATTATTCTAAATAGACGGATCAAACGTAAAATTCTACCTGCACGTAAAAAATCAATCATCGGAATACATGACAATAAATCAATCCAACCCCATTTCATAAAAATAAGTTTATTTTCTGCCTGAAAAAATCTATATAAAAATTCAAAGAAGAAGAAGACACAAATAACATAATCAAAGTATTTTAGAAGCTTTGAAGTTTCTGGTGATAATACCCAAAAAGTGTCAACTACTAATG
>CAMPIU010000288.1 GCA_946886545.1 uncultured Flavobacteriales bacterium
TCTTCCGTATTGTATGGTTCCGGAGCATTGAATGGAATGATTTCCCTGATCGAGCGTGAACCAACCGAAAAAGCAAGCCTGAATGTACAGGTCCAGGGAGGAGTTTACGATAATCCGAAACGTTCCAGCTTAAAGTGGTGGAATAAAAACCCGACTTTTTACCAGGGAAATGTGACCTTTTCAAAACAATTCGGACGTTTTGGCCTGACGCTCGGAGCATACGGATATACCAATGACGGTTACCGCCAGGGTGAAACGGAAGACCGGGGAAGGTTTAACGGAACAATCAGCTACAGACCAAAGAATATTAAAAACTTCAAAGCTTCTCTTGGTTGGAATGCGCAATTACAAAAGGCCGGGAATTTTATTATTTGGGAAAGCGATTCATTGGCTTATCAGCCCTTTGGCGGAGCAGACACCAGTTTACCCGGTTCCAGTCTGACCTACAATCGGGGAGTGCGCTTATCAATAGATCCTACAATCAAATATGTGGACAAATTCGGGAACAAGCACCAGCTGAGAGGAAGGCTTTATTTTATCGACAATAAGAATTACACCAATCTTTCCCAAAGCTCCAAATCGGAAGTTTGGTATGGAGATTACCAATTTCAGCGCGGATGGAATAACAATTCCTGGGTTCTGACTACCGGAGTCACAGCTATTGCAAATGAGGTGAGATCCTATTTATTCGGAGATCACAACTCACTGAACGGAGCATTGTATTTGCAGGGAGAGAAGAACTGGAAAAAAGTAAATATTGTGGCCGGAGTCCGCGGAGAATATTTTGAGCAAGACGGCAGGCAGGGAGATTCGGATTATTATTTTGGAAAAGATTCCACTACGAAGATTCCGATCAGACCGATCATTCGGGCGGGGATTCATTATGCAGTTTTGAAACACACACATTTACGCGCTTCCTTCGGACAAGGTGTTCGTTACCCAAGTGTAGCAGAAAGATACACCACCACTTCAGTTGGCGGCCTTCTTATTTTCGCAAATCCGGATCTAAAACCGGAAACAGGCTGGGCAGCTGAGATCGGAGTTAAACAAGGTGTGAAGATAGGCAAGTGGAAAGGATTTGTAGATGTTGCGGGTTTCGTCAATCATTATGACAATATGATGGAATTTACCTTCGGACTATATATTCCTGACTCCATTCCATTGAATTTTTTCAACCCGAATGCACCAGGGTATGTGAAGAAATGGTTGGGTTTCCGTGCACAAAATGCAGAATCCGCAGAAATTGTCGGGGCGGAAATCTCCATTTCAGGAGAAGGGAAGATAGGACCGGTTTCCGTTTTGGCCTTATTGGGATATACGTACATGAATCCAATTTCAAAAAACCAGGATTCAGTTTACCGTTCAAGTTTTTCCGATACTTCCACAAATATGCTGAAATACCGTTTTAATCATCTGGCAAAAGCAGATCTTCAGTTAGAATATAAAGGAATCAGTATCGGTGGATCAATGCGCT
Organism: uncultured Flavobacteriales bacterium; assembly: GCA_946886545.1. The sequence continues at coordinate 1,475 of CAMPIU010000288.1, forward strand.
TAAACAGTTATATGAAGAACATCGACGCGATTTTTGAAGATGGTTTTCTGGGTCAGCAAATCCTTCCCGGTTTAAAGGAATACCGGAAAGAACATCCCGGATTGAGTGTAATATTTGATGCGCGGATTGGTTATACTTACAAAGAAAAATACAAGGTGGCTTTCATTGTCAACAACATTGCAAATGCGGAATACATGACCAGACCTGGAGATATCCAGGCACCAAGAGCTTTTATGTTGCAGTTGAGTTATAAGATGTGATACACTCCTTTGAGCTCTTTGCACCTTCGCTGTAGCTTCTGCGTAAGAGTTGCTTCTAAGCGGTAAGAGAAAAAAGGGTTTTGTTTAATTAACCGCAAAGAGAAGAAGAACGCAAAGTTAGTTTGATTCGAAAAATGTTCTGATCACCTTCGCCTTGGCTTTTCCAACAACTGAAGCCAAACTTTCTTCACTTTGTTCTTTGACCCGTTTCACCGATTTGAAGGTTTTGATGAGGTCCTGAACGGTTTTTTCCCCGATTCCCGGAATGGTTTCCAATTCATTGTTCAAAGCACTTTTGCTTCTGCGGTTGCGGTGGTGTGTAATTCCAAAACGATGGGCTTCATTTCGCAGATGCTGAATGACTTTTAAGGTTTCGGAACGCTTATCAAGATATAAAGGCAAACTATCGCCCGGATAGAACAATTCTTCCAAACGCTTCGCAATGCCTATAATGGCGATTTTTCCACGCAGGTTTAATTTTTCCAAAGATTCCAGCGCGGCACCTAGTTGTCCTTTTCCACCGTCAATGATGATTAGTTGTGGCAAAGGCTGTTCTTCCTCCAGGAGTCTTCGGTATCGTCTGTAAACAGCTTCCCGCATAGTGGCAAAATCATCCGGACCTTCAACAGTTTGTACGTTGAAATGACGGTAGTCTTTCTTGCTGGGTTTTGCATCCTTAAAAACAACACAGGCTGAAACCGGATTCGTACCCTGGATGTTTGAGTTATCAAAACATTCGATATGAACAGGCAGCTCCGTTAGTCGCAGATCTGTTTTCATGGTTTCCAGAATGCGATTGGTGTGTTTCTCCGGATCTTTTATTTTCTCCTGCTTGATCTTCTCTATCCGGTAAGATTTTGCATTGCGGAGGGACAGATCGATCAAGGCTTTTTTATCACCGCGTTGCGGAGCAAAGAAGCGTACTCCCTCCATTTCCCAATCCACATTTGTTTCAACCAGGATCTCTTTTGCTTCACTTTGAAAACGCTCACGCAGTTCGGGAAGTACAAATGTGATAATGTCGGCCTGTGTCTCGTCCAGTTTTCGTTTCACTTCGACCGTTATCCCATGTATAATTGCTCCGTAATTAATCACCAGGTAATTCACGAATACGATGTCGTTGTCTTCCACCATGGTTACCACATCCACTTGGTGAATAGTAGGCGAAACCACTGTTGATTTGGCCTTGTATTTTTCAAGGATTTCAATGCGTGTTTTGATGTCGTGTGCCTCTTCAAAACGAAAGTCTCCGGAAGCCTGGAGCATTAACTGTTTTAAATTTTGAATCACACTCGAGATATTTCCTTTCAAAATTCCTTCAATCTGCTCAATCATGCGATTGTATTCTTCCGCTTTCTGTTTTCCTTCGCACGGACCCTTACATTTCCCGATGTGGTATTCCAAACACACTTTATAGGATGCTTTCTCAATTTTATTCGCTGCCAGATCCAGGGCACAAGTTCTGAGCGGAAAAAGATCCCGGATTAAATCCAATAAGGTATGCATCACTCTTCCGCTTGGGTAGGGGCCATAATATCGGGAACCGTCTTTCACCAATATACGCGTAGAAAACACACGCGGAAACGGTTCTTTTTTCACACAGATCCAGGGATAGGTTTTATCGTCCTTTAGCTGAATATTGTATTTTGGGAGGTACTTCTTGATGAGGTTGTTTTCCAGCAGGAGGGCATCCATTTCTGTTTCTACAACAATGTATTGGATATCGGCGATCTTCTTTACAAGAATAAAGGTTTTGGTGTGTTCGTGATTTTTGTTGAAATAGGAGGAAACCCTTTTTTTTAGGTTTTTCGCCTTTCCTACATAAAGAATAGTCCCATTTTTATCGAAATACTGGTATACTCCCGGTTTGTCGGGCAGTGTTTTCAGTTTTAATCCGATATCCATTTTTTTGTCATCCACTGTGTAAAGTTAAACAAGAAGTATTAAAATAGGGGAATAGTTGAGTTTATAAATACGGTCTTTACGGCTAAAGTTTTGGGAATTAATCTATTTTTGTATAAATGTCGATATTATGAGAAGAGTTATTGTTTTTTCTTTAATGTTGCTCGGTGGTGCCGGAGCTTTGGTAAATTGTAAGGGGTCTAAAAAATTAGGGTCCGGGTTTAATCTTTTCCCTGTTGAACAGGACCGTCAACTAGGAGCCCAGGTTGCTTCTGAAATTGATGGTAATCCGAAAGAATATCCCTTGTTGGATTCTGCTTCAAACAAAGAGGTCTACCAATATCTTTATAAGGTCCGAAACAATATATTGAATTCAGGACAAGTGCAGCATAAAGCAGATTTTGCCTGGAGACTTAGAATCATTCATGACGACAGTACTTTAAATGCCTTTTGTACGCCGGGTGGATATATTTATGTGTACACCGGAATTCTTAAGTATTTGGATAACGAAGCTCAATTGGCCGGGGTATTGGCTCATGAAATTGCTCATGCAGATTTTCGTCATTCTACACGTCAAATGACACAGATGTATGGTGTGCAGACCCTGTTGGCAATTATTGCGGGGGACCGTCAGCAACTGGCACAAATCACAGCCGGGTTAGTCGGTTTGAAATTCTCCCGCAATCATGAATCCGAAGCTGATAAAGGTTCTGTAACGTATCTTTGTCCTACGGTTTACCAAGCGGATGGGGGAGCCGGATTCTTCGAGAAAATTAATGCCGCAGGAGGTTCCCGTGCACCGGAATTTTTAAGCACGCATCCAAATCCGGTAAACCGAATTGAAGCTTTTAAAAACTATAGAATTGAAATGGCCTGTCAGGGAGTAAATGATTTTACTGCTGATTATAAACGGATAATGGCCAAATTACCTTAAACATATTTATGCAATTATTTCTCGGAGACGGAAGCTATGTTTTAACAAATGAAGGAATAGATTGTTCTATTC
>CAMPIU010000289.1 GCA_946886545.1 uncultured Flavobacteriales bacterium
CTGTACTTATGTTACGTAAACTCAACTTGTTAATTGCAAGTATCTTGTTGACAGTGACTTACGGTTATTCCCAATCAGGTTTGGGAACGATCCGCGGTAGTGTTGTTGATAAGGACAGCAGGGAGGCTATATACGATTGTATCGTAGTTCTCAAACAAAATGGAACAGTTAAGGGGAATACTACCACCGATACGGATGGTAAGTTCCAACTTAACTCGTTAACGCCGGGTTCCTACGATGTTGAGATCAGTAATCCAGGGGAAGGGTATCAGCCAACAGCAATTAAAGGTGTTGTTGTAAATGCTGACCGTATTACCTTCCTGGATAACACTGTTCTAGGACTTCCGGGCAACGCCAAGGAAATCGAAGAAGTAGTGGTGGTGGCCTACAGAGTTCCATTAATTAATAAAGATGGTGGTCCTTCCGGGGCGACTATTACCCGTGAGGACATCTCGCGTCTACCAACTCGTTCTGCAGCTGGAGTTGCAAGTACGGTAGGTGGGGTTCAAACCGATGAGGGATCAGGAGATATTTCTGTTCGTGGATCTCGTTCGGATGGAACTTATTTCTTTATTGATGGTATTAAGGTTCGTGGGTCTTCTAACTTGCCTAAGTCGGCAATTGAAGAGGTTTCCGTAATTACCGGTGGTTTACCGGCTAACTACGGTGATGCAACCGGTGGTATTATCGCTGTAACAACGCGTGGTCCTTCAGCTAAATATTTTGGCTCGTTGGAAGGTGTAACTTCCGGTTTTTACTTTAAGGGTAAAGATCCGAACGGTTACGACGGAAAAGTGATTGGATTGGATAAATTCGGATACAACTTAGTTGAAGGATTACTTTCAGGACCGCTTTTGATGAGAAAAGATTCTACCGGTAAAAAAACAAAACCAATTTTAGGATTCTTATTATCAGTTAACTACACGAATGAATTGGATAGCCGTCCATTGAATGGTGGTTCTTACCGCATCAAAAAAGAGGCTAGAGATTATTTGCTGGAAAATCCCGTAAGAGCAAGTGCTACAGGAAATGGGACTTTCCATAATGCGAATTACCTGAGAGAAAGTGATTTCGAGAAAACTGCATGGAGAATGAATGCTGCACGTTCAGTGATTTCTGCCTCAGCTAAAATTGACGTGAACACAGGGCCTTCTGTTAACTTAACTTTCGGTGGATCTTTGAACTATTCTTTCGGAAGTAATTACAATTATGAAAATTCATTGTTGAACTTTACAAATTTTGGAGTTTTCAATCAATTGGATTATCGTGTTTATGGACGTTTTACTCAAAGATTCTCCAACAACAAAGAAGGATCTAGTTCAAAAGTAAAATCAGCGTTCTATTCCATCATGGTAGATTACTCAAAAACAAAAACTGAGATTTATGATAAAAACCATAAATACGATTTGTTTAGCTACGGACATGTAGGGAGATTTACAAGATATTTCCGTCCGACTTATGAATTTAAGGATGGTGATTATTACCAAACAGCTACTCCTCAAGAGTACCTTGTTCAATTCCAGGCTTCTGAAACAAACGCTGCCTTAGCTGCAATTACCCAAAATTATTTTGATCTTTATGCAGGTGATCCGACGGATCATTATGAAACCTTATTGCAAGTTCAAAACGGACGTGCATTAAGAAATGGTGACGTTCCAACTTCAGTTTACGGAATTTGGAATAACATTGGTACACCAAACAACGGTTTCAGCAGAACTGAGCAAGATCAGTTCCGTATTACAGGATCAGGTTCGGTGAACATCGGTGACCACTCAATCTCTTTAGGATTTGAGTACGAACAACGTTGGGATAGAGGTTGGTCTAGCGGAAATGCTGGTCCGATTGGACTTTGGACAACTGCTCGTTTGTTAGCAAACAGTCACTTGACAGAGTTGGATTTGTCAAATCCTCATGTAGTGAATTTTGGTTCTTATCAACAATATAGCTATGACCGTTTGAATACCGGTTATGCTTATACATCCGGTACAGTGAATACGGTGGACAGGAAAATGATGACAAACAATCTTTCTTCGATTATAATCTTCGTCAAAAACTTGGATTTAACCCGGCTGGAACAGATTACGTTGTGATTGATCAATATGATCCAAGCACATTTACTTTGGATATGTTCTCACCAGATGAGTTGTTCAACCAGGGAGATAACTATGTTAATTATTACGGTTATGACCATACCGGTAAAAAAGTAAAAGGAAATACGGATATTAATAAGTATTTCAATGAATTTGACGAGAATGGTAACTACAAAAGATTTATCGGTGCATTCCAGCCAGTTTATATCGCTGGTTATATCATGGATAAGTTTGCGTTCAAAGACATCGTTTTCAACGTTGGTGTGCGTGTAGATGTATTCGATGCGAACCAACCGGTTTTAAAGGATAAATATTTAGTTTATACAGCAAACAATGTTCAGGAAGCTAAATCTTTGATCGTTAGTGACCCGACAAAATATGCAAACATGGTTATCCCTGCATCTATGGGAGATGATTATGTAGTGTATGTTGATGATGTTAACAATCCGACAAGAATCAATGGATTCAGAAATGGGGATCAGTGGTACGATGCAAATGGTATTGCAATTGAGGATCCAAAATTGATTCGTGGTGTTACGGGTATTTCACCATGGTTGAAAGATCCTTCAGCAGCAACGAATTCAAGAGTAAGTGCTGATGCATTCCAGGATTACAAACCTCAAATCAATGTAATGCCTCGTATTGCATTCTCATTCCCTATTTCTGATGAAGCATCGTTCTTTGCGCATTATGACATCTTGACAAAACGTCCTACAACAGGTAACCGTTTTAATCCGATTGATTATCAATTCATCGAATCTCGTACAAATACGATCAACAATCCGGACTTGAAGCCGGAACAAACAATCGATTACGAAATCGGGTTCCAGCAAGTTTTGTCTAAAACTTCGTCTTTGAAAATCTCTGCATTCTACCGTGAACAACGCAACAATGTGCAATTAATGAATGTATTTGAGGCTTACCCGAATACTTACCGCACATTTGGTAACCGTGACTTCGGTACTGTAAAAGGGTTGACAATTTCTTATGACCTTCGCAGAACAGGAAATGTTCGTATGACTGCAGCGTATACGTTACAGTTCGCTGATGGTACCGGTTCGGATGCAACTTCTGCAGCTTCTTTGCTGACAGGACTTCAAACTGCAGGATTACCAAACTTGCGTAGTGTATTCCCTTATTCTTATGATCAGCGTCATACGTTTAATATCACGTTTGATTACCGTTATGGTGAAGGAGCGGATTACAACGGACCAATGATCGGTGATGCTAAGATTTTGGAAAATACAGGATTGAACATTATTACGAACATCTATTCAGGTTCTCCTTACAGTTCTCAAACTGGTGTTACCGGAGATGCATTAATTAATCCGAATACTTCAGGTATTACAGGAACAGTAAATGGATCAAGATTGCCTTGGCAATACCGTTTGGATCTTCAGTTAGATCGCACATTTGGAATTGACTTTGGAAAAGAAGGTAAGAAGAAATCAACTTTTTTACAAGTATACGTTCGCGTTACCAACCTTTTCAATACAATGAACGTTCTTGGTGTATACAGAGCTACAGGAAACTGGAATGATGATGGATATTTAGCGGATGCTCAATACCAAACATCTATTCAGAATCAGCTGGATGAGCAATCTTTCAGAGATTATTACGCAATGAAAGTGGCAAATCCATTTAACATTAGTGCGCCAAGAACAATTCGCTTAGGGGTTAAGTTTGATTTCTAAGAAAGAAAAAAATTAAAGTATGAAACGAACATTTAAATACTTATCGCTCGCAATTACGATGTGCTTCATTGGTCAGGCCAATGCGTACAATCACGATTTTGGGAAAGGGAAGTCGGCTGGAAACAAGCCGAAACCCACGGTAACAACAAAGGCTGCGAACTGTGCACCTGCGAATTACCGTAAAACAATGGACTTTAATGATGTTAGTTGTCAGTTGGAAACAGGAGGATTATTATTCCTGGATCGTGCTAATGGACTGGCAACATATACTGTTCCAAAAAAGAAAGGAAATGAAACTGTTGTAACAACGATTTACGCCGGAGCACTTTGGATGGGTGGTACTGACGTGAATGGCCAATTAAAATTGGCGGCAGTTAAATTCCGGGAAGGAAATGATTTCTGGCCTGGTCCGCTTTCTGTGGATTACGGTACAGGAAATTTTGATCCGTCTGTTCCACAAGGAGATACTGCAAGACGCGACTACGGTGCCGGTACAATTGATCCGGACCAGTGTTTGTTGTATGACAACATTTTCACGATCACGAAAGCAGGAGTTATCTTGTTCATTACTTATGGTGAATGTACAACCGGTGATTGTCCTCCTCCGACAAACGAAACTTTGGCTCAGATCAATGCCTGGCCGGGTAACGGGGATATCGGTCGCGGTCAGGATCAGTTTTTGGCACCGTTTTATGATGTGAATAACGACATGTTCTACGAACCTGAAGAAGGAGATTACCCTTGGTATGATGATATCTTAGGTCGTGATGACATTGAGTGTGGTTCGGACAGACGCGTAACTTTATTCGGAGATATCACTAACTGGTGGGTTTTCAATGATA
>CAMPIU010000290.1 GCA_946886545.1 uncultured Flavobacteriales bacterium
CAGTCTCCAGCTGGCTTCGGTCAAAAACACTGTCCACTTACCCTTGCCGAGTCTTTTCCAGGATTCCAAGTGTCCGAATGACGGAGAGTTATTCCCGGCAAATTATGAATTTTGTCCTTATCACGGTTCCAAATTAATTACACAGTAATCTTCCCTCACTTTCCTGTGAAAATTGATCGAAATATTTACTTTTACAGTCTTAAAAACCCAGTGAAGCAGATCCCGGATCACTTCACTATAAAATAAAATAAATGAAAAACACTGCTCTTACCCAGGTTCATGAAGCTTTGGGTGCCAAAATGGTTCCATTTGCGGGATTCAATATGCCGGTTCAATATGAAGGCGTAATTAGTGAACACGAAACCGTTCGCAATGCGGTTGGCGTATTCGATGTTTCTCACATGGGAGAGTTTTTGTTGTCAGGTCCGGATGCTTTGGATCTGATTCAACGTGTTACCACAAACGATGCTTCTACCCTAACGATCGGTCGCGCGCAGTATTCTTGTCTTCCAAACGGAAAAGGCGGGATTGTAGACGATTTAATCGTTTACCGCATCAAAGAGGAAGAATATCTTTTGGTAGTGAATGCTTCCAATATTGAAAAGGACTGGAACTGGATTTCTTCTCACAATACCAAGAATGTATCTATGAGAAATCTTTCTGATGATTATTCTCTATTGGCAATCCAGGGACCGAAAGCTGTTGAAGCAATGCAGTCATTGACAACGGTAGATCTTTCAGCCATTAAATACTACCACTTCGAAGTTGGACCGTTTGCAGGAATCGATCATGTGATCATTTCGGCAACAGGTTATACCGGTTCGGGAGGTTTTGAAATTTACTGCAAGAACTCTGAAGTGAAACAAGTATGGGATAAAGTTTTTGAAGCAGGTGCCGCTTTCGGAATCAAACCAATTGGTTTGGCAGCGCGTGATACTTTGCGTTTGGAAATGGGATTCTGCTTATACGGAAACGATATTGACGATACCACTTCTCCCCTTGAAGCAGGATTGGGATGGATCACCAAATTCACAAAAGATTTTGTTGATTCCGACAAGTTGAAAGCAGAAAAAGAAGCCGGTGTTTCCAAAAAACTGGTTGGTTTCGAAATGATCGACCGCGGAATTCCACGTCACGATTACCGCATTTTGGATGCAAACGGAAATGTTATCGGGAAGGTAACTTCCGGAACCCAGGGACCAAGTGTGAAGAAAGCAATTGGAATGGGTTATGTAAACACCGAATTTGCAAGTCCTGAAAGCGAGATCTTTATTGAGATCAGAGATAAGGGAGTTTTAGCGAAAGTGGTTAAGATGCCTTTTTATCAGAAATAGATTTTAGGATATTAGGATTTTAAGATTTTAAGATTTTAGGACTTAAAATCAGTTCTTCCTGATAAAACATACTCAAGTGGAATTGTGAAAGCGGTTCCACTTTTTTTGTGGGCAACATTGTCCTTGTGCATTTTATTCCATTGTTATTCTTAATATTGAAAACGAAACCAATAATCTACATCATCAAAAAACAATCACAAATGAAATTAACAGCGACCATCTGCACATTTTTACTTTCGACAATAACCTTGTTTGCTCAGAATTCAAAAACAGATAAATCAATCCTGATCATCGAAAAAGCCATTCAAACGGAAGGTGGAAAACAATTCCTTGAAAGCATAAATACCATGTATACAAAACTCGAAACGATTATGGACGGCAGAAACGTTCTTTGGGTTGTAAAAGAAATGGGGCCAAATAAAGGAAGTTTTGAAATTCAATATGAAGGAAGAATTGTATACAAATCTTTTTACGATGGAAAAACCGGTTTCGAAGTCCTTAACGGTCAAAAAAAAATGGCTGACCAGGAACAATTCAAAGACAAAAACTATCGCAAACACATTATAAATTCTTTAGATTACATTGACTCAACTCTTTATACTTTAGAATATATAGGCGAAGAAAAAATAAATGATAAAGACTGCGATAAAATCAAGGCAACCTTAATCAATGGTAAAGTCACTTTCCTTTATTATGATAAAGAGTCAGGCCTTTTAGCAAAATCGGAAGTAGTTGAGAATCCCGAAAAAAATTCTTTTTCAACTACGTTCTATGAAAATTACAAAAAATTCGGTGACTTAATGTATTATAGCAAGGTAACTTTTGTTTCTGAAAATGGAAATCAAGTCGCTCAAATCATTGATTTATACTACAATAAAAAAATTACCCAAAAGGATTTCAATTAATACGACTTAAATTCTTTCAAGCGGAAATAATCAACAAAAAACTAAACCCAAGATGAAAAAAATCTTTTTCACCCTTACTATCGGAACGACCCTTGCTATCTCTTCCTGCACAGAAACTACTAAAAAGACTGACGAAGGAGAAATTCACGAACAGGAATACATCAGCAGGGAGCTCGGCTGGATCATGGAAATACCCAAGGGCTGGGAAGTAAGTGATTTGGAAAAAACTAAGGAATCCAACGAAAGAGGTGCTAAGGCCCTTGAAGAAACTTTAGACATGGAGGTTGATGACAGCGCAGTTAAAAATCTGATCACTTTTCAAAAGAATCCATTCAATATATTCCACTCAAGTTCAGAACCTTTTAAGCTTGAATACGAAGGAGAATGGGAAGAAAATGATAGTTTATTAAAAATCATTGTTTACGACACATATAAAAATCAAGGAATAAAGGCCGACTCTTCTGCAACTACTATCGAGAAAATTGATGGTTTGGATTTTCGCACCTATTCTTTTACCATATACAGTCCAAAAGGAGATCTCATCATGAAACAGATCATTTATAGCCGACTCATCGATGGATTTAGCTTCACAGTAAGCGTCAACTACAACAACGAAAAAGACAAAGGAGAAATGCTGCAGGCATTTAGAAAATCGAAGTTTAACAAAAGAAGATAAACAAATGACAGCCAAATCAAACCTGCTGATAGTCTTTACTCTCATTTCAAGCTTGAGTCTACTCGGACAAAGCAATGACCCCTGGCTCTCGTTTTGGAATACAGACACTACTCTGATCGGTTACAAGGACAAAAACGGCGTGGTGAAAATTGAACCGAAGTTTACCGGGTTTTCAAATGCGGGCAGGTTTGACCACATTATTGCTGCTACAGAAGAAAACGACGGCAAATGGACGAGTTATTACCTCACTAAGTCCGGGAAAATCGTCGGGTGGGATAGTCTGCACGTTTCTGACAACAGTGCTGATTGTGAAAGCGAAGGTTTTATCCGTTTCAGGGACAAAAAAACAGACCGGGTGGGACTATTCGACCGAACAGGAAAAGTAGTTGTTCCTGCCATTTACAACGAATTGACACGTGTACAAAACGGAATGGTCATCGGGCTGAAAGGAGCTGAGAAAAAGTTTTGGGACAAAGACAAACATTCCGGGTGCAACCATTTCAGCTGGACAGGCGGTCAGGAAGTTTTAATAGACACTTCAAACAAAATCCTTGTTGAAAAATTCTCCTACAATGAAGCACTGAATTTCTTCACCCTTCAAAAGACAGAATCAGCACACCCGGACAGCACGCGCATCTCTTTTTTAGCAACGGATGGAAGCTATTACTCTTTTATCGACTTTGAAAAAGAATTCGAACAATGGCTAAGGAAAGAACTGCTCACCGACTTGAGTACAGAAAAATTAATCAGCGCTTCCTACGACAGCATTACCGTAGAAACCGATGATAGATGGGTCAATACAGCAAGTAAAAAACTCATTACGGAAAACTACTCTATCCTTAAAAGCGGATTAATGGAAATCCTGGAACCTAAAAGCGATTACTTTGTAAGCCTTGGCGGATTAAATCCGTTTATGTTTGACGGAACGGAATTTGAGCAATACTTTACCAACTGCGGCGAGGCTAAAGAGTGGCTTTATCCAACGATGTCGGTTATTATTTCTCACACCGGCAAAAAAGACTTTTCACAAGACCATTACGAATTCCTGCGCACCGATGACGGATATAAACTGATTTGTTTGAGCATCCGGGATAAGAAAATGAAGTGAGTTTCTTTTCACCGCGGAGGACGCAGAGACGCGAAGTTTTATTTTCACAACTCTTTTCGTTCTTCCCCATTCTTAGCAGACTGAGATGGATAGATACATCAACTATTACATACTTTGGTTGGCGTTCACGTTCGTCTGATTGACTTTCAGACACGTTTGCTTCACTTTCACACCCGATTGATTTACTTTCACACGTCTTTGATTAACTTTCACGAAGCTTTGATTGACTTTCACGCACGTTTGATTGACTTTCACGTGCCTTTGATTAACTTTCACGGAGCTTTGATTGACTTTCACACGCGTTTGATTGATTTTCACACGCCTTTGATTGACTTTCAGATCCCGAAGTGTCGGGACAAGTTGCCTTTGATAGATTTGCATTACTTGTTTCCACCATTTTTGACGCGTTAAATTGCAGCATACCCTACAAAATTTCAGTTATCAGGAAATTTGCTTTGTTTTTTTGAGTAGTATTGGAAGAGAATCTACTGATAAGTGATTGAAGTAATTAGAAAGCCTAATAAAAACATGAAATTATCTATAATATTTCTTTTTGCCTTTGTAGTAG
>CAMPIU010000291.1 GCA_946886545.1 uncultured Flavobacteriales bacterium
ATTTGTTTTGCGCACGGCAGAAACACTGACTGTTTTGAAGCCCAGGGGAAATGTGCTGGTGTTGAGTAACATCCGTTTTGCGCAGGAAATCCGTGATACGGACGAACTGAAATTGCCGGCAGCTTCGGAGGTGAAACCCGCGGAGCTGAAAATGGCCATGGCCCTGATCAAACAATATACGACACCTTTCAGTATTGATAAGTTCAAGGACGAATACGCAGCATCACTTCTGAAGATCATTAAAGCCAAGGCAAAAGGCAAGAAATCGAAAGTTCCTACCATGAGAGTGGTCCACAGCAAATCAAAAGACCTGATGGAACAGCTCAAAGCCAGTTTGCAGAAAAGTAGTAAATCAAAAGCATCCTGATTATGGCATTGAAACTTTATCGGGAAAAACGAAATTTCGGGGAGACTCCCGAACCTTCGAGCGGAAAAGTGAAATCCTCTGCGAAACTCACCTTCGTAGTTCAGCGACACGCTGCATCTCATTTACATTATGATTTCCGGTTGGAAATGGATGGGGTGCTGAAAAGTTGGGCAGTTCCCAAAGGTCCGTCGATGAAAGCAGGAGAACGTCGTCTGGCTGTTCATGTGGAAGATCATCCGCTTGCTTACGGTAAGTTTTACGGAGAAATTCCCAAAGGAAATTACGGCGCAGGGATCGTGGAGATCTGGGATAAGGGTACTTATGTGCCGCTTGAACCGGAGAAAGATAAATCTGCCGAAAAACTGTTTCTGCATCAGTACTATAAAGGCGATCTGAAGTTTGTTCTGAATGGAAAACACCTCAAAGGTGCCTTTGCTTTGGTTCGCATGAACGACGGCACTGACAAGAACTGGCTCCTGATTAAGAAATCCGACGAACACGCCGTAAAAAGTTATGACATTGCCTCCATCGACCCGGTTAAACCTTATCACAAAAAGAAAACCGCCTCATCCAAGGAGAAGAAATCACCTGCGGCAGAAAAAAAAGAATCGAAGACTGATCCCGACCTGGAAACAGAAGCCGAACCCGATCTCCTGAAAACAGCAATCGATCAGGCTTGGAATAAACTTAAAAAACCGATGCTGGCAACACTGGCGGGTTCGCATAATGATCATCCCGATTGGTTATATGAACCCAAGTATGACGGATACCGGGTCGTTACAAAGATCAGCAAAGGAAACGTGGAAATGCTTTCGCGAAACGGGAATTCTTTCAATAAGCAGTACGAAACATTGATCCCCGAACTGGAAAAGTTTGAGGACGACCTGGTTCTGGATGGTGAGGTTGTGATCGAGGACAAGAAAGGCATTAGTAATTTTCAGTTGTTGCAAAATTATACGACGACACGCACCGGCGTTTTGCGTTATTATGTATTTGATATTTTGTACCTCAATGGATATCCTGTCACGCAATTACCGTTAATCCAGCGTAAAGAATTACTCGAAGCCGTTTTTGCCAAGGTGAAGCTCACAAATGTGCAGCCATCACCGGTAATTCCTGAGCATGGCAAGGAATTGATGGAGCGCCTCACCAAACTGGGTTATGAAGGAGTAATCGCCAAGGAAAGCAACAGTCCGTATTTTCCGGGTTTGCGTTCGGATTTCTGGCTGAAGATCAAAACCCGTCAATCATTGGAAGCCATTATTTGTGGTTACACAGCTCCACAAAACAGCCGGAAATTCTTCGGTTCACTGATTCTGGGAGTTCACGATAAAGGAAAATTGGTGTACATTGGTAATTGCGGCACGGGTTTTACCGAAACCTCGCTGAAAGAATTACATGCAAAATTCGAGAAACTGAAAAGAGCAAAAAGTCCCTTTGATCCTCCACCGAAAATGAGCGGTCAGAAAGGAAAAGCAACCTGGATGAAACCGGAATTGGTTTGTAATGTTGAATTTGCCAATTGGACAAAAGATAAACATTTGCGTGTTCCCGTTTTTATGGGATTGCGAACAGATAAAAAAGCAGCGGAAGTCATGAAGGATAACGATAAGAAAGCGGATTCCAAGCCGGTTGAGCGCAAGGAAAAAGCTGCAACAGAGAAAACCGGAGAGAAAGGTGTAAAAGCCTCTTCCAAAACACAGAAATACGAAGAGAACGACACGGAACTGAAGATCAATGGTAAAGTTCTGAAGATCACCAACCGGAATAAAGTCTATTTTCCTGAGAGCAACATTACGAAAGGTGAGGTCATTGATTATTACCGCAAGATCAGCAAGTATCTACTTCCATACCTAAAGAACCGTCCCGAATCGCTCAACCGTCACCCGAATGGGATCACCAAGCCCGGGTTCTATCAAAAAGATATGGATACGAGCCAGATCCCGGAATGGGTTCACACGGAAAAACAATATTCGAAATCGAATGCGGAGTATCTGGATTACCTCATCTGTGACAACGAGGCCACCTTGGTTTACATGGCGAACCTGGGTTGTATCGAAATCAATCCGTGGCACAGCACCTACGACAAACCGGACAACCCGGATTACATGATCATGGACCTGGATCCCGGAGAGATCGGTTTTAAAGAAGTGGTTCGAACTACCTTGAAGATCCGGGATGTCTGTACGGAACTTGGGATCACAACCTTTTGCAAAACCAGCGGAGCAACAGGTTTACACGTATACATTCCCCTGAAAAAACGCTATACCTACGACGAAATCAAACTCTTCGGGGAACTGCTTGCAACTGCCATTCAGCATCAATTACCGGATACTACCAGCATTGAGCGCAGCGTATCGAAACGAAGTGATAAGATCTACATTGATTTCCTGCAAAACCGCAAAGGACAAACCATTGCAGCAGCCTATAGTGTCCGTCCGAAACCCGGAGCTACCGTTTCCACTCCGCTCGAATGGACGGAAGTCAACGACCGCCTCGATCCGAAAGCATTTACCATTTATACCATCTTTGACCGCCTGGAAGAAAAAGGAGATCTCTGGAAAGGGATTTTGGGCAAAGGCGCAGATATTGGGAAAGCATTGGAAAAATTGGAGGGGATGGTTTGATCGATTAATTACGAATTCCGAATTGTCAACTGCGGCGATTATGTTATGAGAGCGAAGACGGATTCAGTCTCCTCCCTCCGAGGGAGGACTAAGGAGGGTGGCAAACCCTAACCATTCGCAAACCATTGATTTCATTTTGTTTTCCAAATCTTCAATGAGGTTCAAATCCGCTTGAGGTCACAATCCCCACCCTCAATGCCGTGCCACGCCCAAATGTTTCCCTTCAATGATGCGTTCCAGGTGTTCGATCTCTTCTTCGGTTCCGTTGTAGAATAGGAGAAAACGGCCTTCTTTCAAATGTTGTTCGTAGGCTATGTGATCTTCTTTTACGCCAAGTTCTACGAGGATTGTGGTCAAGCCACCGGTAACAACGCCGATCTGGAAACCTGCCAGTGCACCTATGACCGCTCCGGCTCCGAATAAGATTCCTAGTCCCGGAATAGCAAATACTCCGACACCCGTTAGCAAACCAAGGGTAGTGCCGAGTACGGTGCCGACAGCCACGGGTGCTGCCACCACAGCATTATTGGATTTTACATGAATGTTGTCGTCAATAAGTTCTGCCCGCCCAACCAGTGAGATTTTTGACATGTCCACACCGCTTTCACGAAGTTCTTCCAGGGCTTTCAATGCTTCGTCGTGTGAATCGAATACGGAAATACTTTTTTTCATGACACTCGAAATTAATGGTTACACCTTGTAATTTACGGCAATTTGACTTAGGGAAGGGATAATGTTTGTTAAAGAGCTGCAACAGCAATTGAAATCAAGTCGGGATTATTTTTTGATTTTGTTGAATAAGATGATTTAGATCATTTGAGGCTAAATTTATTCTGAATATCCTTGCTTATTGAATTTCTTATCCAGGATTACAACATAATTCAGGATAAGCTTACTAATTGTTACTGAGTAGCACTTTCACTGTTGAATTTGTAAAAGCTATGAAAAAAAACAAATCCGAATTAATGACAATTGACAACTATTTGGATAATCATTTTATTCATCGTAGTAATTGGTTAAGAGCAACTGTTTTGGGTGCTAATGACGGAATTATTTCATTGTCCAGTCTTGCCATAGGAATTGCAACCGCCAGTGACTCAAGGGAGCCGATTATCCTGGCAACTGTTGCAGGTTTAGTAGCGGGAGCATTGTCCATGGCTGCAGGTGAATATGTTTCAGTGAGTTCTCAAACGGATACCGAAAAGGCCGATATTGAAAGGGAAATTGAAGAGTTGAAAGAAATGCCAGAACAGGAATTGAATATTTTAGCTCAGATTTATGAAAAGAGAGGGTTGAAAAAGGAAACAGCTATGCAGGTTGCTATTGAATTGACAGAGCACAATGCTCTGGATGCACATGTAAGAGATGAATTAGGAATAAATGAAGTGAGTCAGGCAAAACCAATACAGGCAGCAATGGCTTCTTGTGGAGCATTTTCAATAGGAGGGGCTTTACCACTTCTGGTTGTTTTGTTTGCCACGGTTCAGGTGATGGAATACTGGTTATACGGTTTTACGATTTTATTCCTTGCGGTGCTAGGTATTATTTCCGCTAAAACAGGTGGTTCAAAAGTTTCGAAAGCTGTTTTGAGGA
>CAMPIU010000292.1 GCA_946886545.1 uncultured Flavobacteriales bacterium
AAATAACAAACTGATATCTTGAGTAGCCATTTTTTGTGGCTAACTTCAACAAAATCTGAATATTCGACTAATCTGGTAGAATTATAACTGACTGTTGCGTTTTGATAAAATAGGCTGACTGTTTAGTTACAAAAGGAGTCTTTAAAACAGATGACTTGACTAAATTTTTTTGGAGGGTTATTATTTGAAACACACATCTATTAATTAACATTTGTCTACTAATTATAGACCGATGCTACTAACTGTTAGATTATGAAAAAAGTTCTGTTCAAATGGACAAAAAGTATTGCAGCATGCGTGCTTTTTAGTTCGACAGCGTTTTCACAGGAGGAGCACCAGCTCATTACCACTCCACAACTCAAAATATCCTATGTGGGTGGCCTATGTGACGTTGAACCGGGAAAACAAGCTTATCAATTTGCTTTTTTAAAAATTGAGAACCTGACAAATACTACTTTGCATGTCGGTTTTAATATTGTTACTCAATTTGCTGAAGGCTGTTCTGGCTGTAATGCAAATGATGAGAGTCTCTACTACTTAAGTTTGATACCCAATCAGGTTTATACAGCTGATTGTGGAACAGACGACAAGTCGAAAATCTATCTTCGTAATCCCAATTTTGCGGGAGCATGGAACTTCCAGGAACTACGAATCGAAAATTTGGTGGTTGAATAAAAGATAAGACGCCGGTCTATCAAATTATTCGGCTTAGGATTTATTAATATTTACTGAACTTACTATGAAAGCAACATTACTTATAATGTGCTTACTTGGTGTTATTACCGGGTATTCACAAACGTGCTCTGTCACGATCGCAGGCCCCAATCCCATTCAGGTTTGTCCGGGAGCTTCAATTACGCTAACGGCTACGGGGACAGTGACACAGGCGAATCAGGCTTTTGATTTCAATAACAACGCGTTACCACCCGGATGGTCAACTTCCGGAACGGCGAACTATGGTGTGCTATGCGGGAATTCGCTGGATAACACTCCTTATTTCTGGGCATCGACAGCTGCAGGAACACCTCAGATTACTACTGATAATTTTGATGTTTGTTCGGGAGGAACCCTGGATTTTGAAATGAGGTATGCCATTCAGGGTGGGGGCATTCCATGTGAAGGTCCGGATGAACAAGATGAAGGAGTTTCCATTCAATACAGTATAGATGGCGGCGTTACTTGGATTGAATTCGTTTATTTCAGTCCTTGGGGATTTCAGTTAGGAGCCAATCCCGGGGGAAATGCATCAATTAACGGTGCAACAGCCTATACGAATTGGAATAATTTCTCAATTCCGATTCCTGCAGCGGCATCAACCACCAATACGATGTTCAGATGGATCCAGACAAATTCATCAGGAGGTTGCTGTGATAACTGGGGATTAGATAATATTTTTATCAATGCCGGCCCGTGTTTAACAACAAGTATCGGTTGGGATATTACTGGAAGTAATACGCCTTCTTTCAATACGATTACCATTCCGATTTATAGTGATACTGTTATTGTAGCGGGATTGTACGATCCCAATGGAGTGCTATTGTGTCAATCCGCTCCTTTTACTGTGAACGTTTTCACCCCTTTCATTGATGGTGGTCCGGATCAGACTATTTGTGCAGGTCAAAATGTAACTCTGAGCGGTTCGAGTGGAACAAACTTTGTATGGAATAACGGCGTGACAGATGGTGTAGCTTTTGCTCCTGCAACGACCCAAACATATACTGTCAATGGAACCGATTTAAACGGCTGTGCTGCCACAGACCAGGTTCTTATTACGGTAAATCCTTCCAATGTTTATTCTTTATCATACCCAAATCCGGATTATTGCATGGATGATGCCGATCCTACACCTGCACTTTCAACCCCAGTTGCGGGAACTTATAGTGTTGCACCGGCTACAGTAGCCATCAATGCAAATACAGGTGTCTTGGATTTGTCATCGAGTACAACAACGACCAGTGAAGTATATACCGTTACATTCACTCCATCAGTTCCCTGTTATCAGGCGGTTACAACCCAAGTAACAATCAATGCCTTGCCTGCTGTAGATGCTGGAATGGATGCCGCTATTTGTGACGGCGACCAAATGATGATGCTTGCTACAGGAACAGCCGTTAGTTATGTTTGGGGTGCGAACACACCCAACGGAACAATGGTAACACCATCTGTATCAACTACTTATACTTCTACCCGAACAAGCGCAGGAGGCTGTACAAATACGGATTATCGTGTGATTACTGTAAATCCACTACCAAGTGCAACCATTACGGGAAGTACAACGGTCTGTTTGAATGATCCGCAACCAACCGTAACATTTACAGGATCCAACGCAACAGCTCCTTATACCTTTAGCTATTCTTATAATGGTGGTGCTCCAATTCAGGTTACATCGAATGCTGCAGGAGTGGCAACGATCGGAATTCCAACGAATACTGCCGGCAATCATCAATATGCAATAATTAGCGTTGAAGATGCAAGTACAACGAGTTGTTTAAATCAACAACAGGGTTTGGTTACGGTGGTGGTCAATGATCTCCCTACAGCCTCAATTACCGGAGACATTACGCTTTGTCAGTTTTCAAATCAGCCACAGATTACTTTTACGGGTGGAAATACTGTTGGTCCGTATACATTCACATATACTTACAATAATGTTCAGCAAACTATTACAACACTGAACGGATCAAATTCAGCGACAATCATTGTTCCAACAACAACAGTAGGGAATTTTGTTTATACATTAGAAAGTGTTGAAGATGGTACACTAGGTTGTACGGCTAATCAGACAGGTACGGCAACCGTTGTCATTAATCCGTTACCAACTGCCAGTATAACAGGTGACACCAGTTTATGTTTATATGAGAATTCCCCTCTTGTGACTTTTGAGGCAACAAATGGCGTTTCACCGTTTACTTTTACTTATTCCTTGAACGGAGGTGCGGCTCAGACAATTGTTTCTGCAAACGGTCAGGTAACTATTCCGGTACCGGCTAATGTGCCTGGAGACTATATCTATGAACTAATCTCGGTGCAGGAAAGCTCTGCTTCCATGTGTTCCAATGTAATTGGAAATGACGTACTCGTAAGGATATGGGATTTACCAACGGTATTTGCGGGTAACGATTTCTCGATTTGCGATGGTGAATGGGTGACTTTAAATGGTCAGGGAGCCGTTACTTATATTTGGGACAACTATGTAAACGACGGAGTTCCTTTTCTTCCTCAAACAACGCTTAGTTATACGGTAGAAGGAACAGATGTAAACGGTTGTACTAATACGGATGTGATCCAGGTTACTGTAGTTCCGATTCCACAAGTCGATTTCACGGCCACAGAAGTTGCAGGATGTTCACCTTTGATTACAACTTTGACAAACCAGTCGACAGGGAATTTGACTAATTGTCAATGGACATTATCAGACGGATCACAATACAACGGCTGCGGTTCTATAGATCTGGAATTGGTGGAGCCCGGCTGTTATGATGTAACACTTACTGTTTCAACTCCGGAAGGCTGTACAAATACAGGAATAAAACCGGCATTTTTATGTGTCTATCCGAATCCTATCGCTGATTTTGATTTAACTCCTAATGAAGTTGAAACATCCAATACCTTTGTCAACTTCTTTAATAATTCCTATGGAGCAGTAAGTTATTCCTGGGATTTCTCGGATGGCTCATTTGGCAGCACTGCAGAAAATCCAACACATGTATTTCCGGATGATGAAGGGGGATATTATGTTGTGTATTTAGAAGCTGTTAGCAGTGACGGCTGTCGGGATACAGCTTCAAGAACCGTTCATGTAGGAGAAGACCTGATTTATTATGTTCCGAATGCATTTTCACCTGATGGGGATGAGTTCAACAATGTCTTTAAACCGATTTTAACTACGGGATTTGATGTGAATAGCTATCATCTTCAGATTTTCAACAGATGGGGAGAACTCATTTTTGAATCGTTGAATTATGAAGAAGGCTGGGATGGCACATACCACGATGAGAAACTCCTTGACGGAACTTATATCTGGAAAATAAAAGTAAAGAACAGAAGTTCGGATAAAAAAGTAGAATTGGACGGACATGTAACCTTGTTGAAGTAAAATAAAATAAATTGGTTTTAGCAAAGTCGTCTCAAGTTTGATCTTGAGGCGATTTTTGCTTTATAAAGCAAAACCAGATTCCTTTTTTCAACGTATTTTTGGACAAAGCAAAACCAATTATGAAAATCCTCATTTCTCCGGCAAAGTCTATCAATGAAAATTGTCAATTTCCCGAATTTCAATATACCCAGCCCCTTTTTGCTAAAGAAGCAAAGGCATTGGTAGGGAAGTTGAAAAAAATGAAGGCGAAGCACCTCATGGAGTTGATGCATGTATCGAAAGATATTGCGGAGTTAAATGTCAATAGAAATAAATCATGGTATTTGTCGGCCGAACCAACTGATGATGTGAAACCGGCAGTTTTTTTATTCACCGGTGAAGTTTACAAAGGATTGGATGTGGAAACACTTTCAGAAAAGGAACTGGAAAACACCCAAAAGAGCCTTCGTATTTTATCCGGCATGTACGG
>CAMPIU010000293.1 GCA_946886545.1 uncultured Flavobacteriales bacterium
GTGTTGAGCTAACAGGCAGTGCCGCTGGGTTTGCCTCTGCGTTAGATGCCACAGCTAAAATAGCTGATAATGTTGCAGTCCTTGCCGGATTGGAAGGTTCACATCAACGACGCGAAGAAGATTGGAAATTCCAGCTTGAGACTGCTACCCATGACCTTCTGGCAATGGCGGAACAATTAAGGTCTTCCGAAATAGCAGTGGCTATGGCAGAATTTGATCTGGAACTGCATGAGACAAACATTGATCAATACAAGGAATTGTATGAATTTTACACCACGAAATTCTCCGATTATAAACATTATACTTTCCAGGTACAGCAGTTACAAAAACTGTATCGAATGGCATTTAACCTGGCTTATGATTTTTCCATGCAGGCACAAAAAGCATTTGAATTCGAGCGTTTTGGAACTGAGATAAGCAGTAATTTCATTCAAGCTGATAATTGGATGAATGATAAAAATGGTTTGTTGGCCGGTGAACGATTAATGCTTCAGTTATTGCAGCTCGAAAAAGAGTTTATCGATACCGACAAGCGAACAATGGAAATCACACAGCATTTCAGCATGCTCCAAATTGCACCTGATAAATTGTATGAACTAAAAGAAACCGGTGAATGTACTGATTTCTCCATTCCGGAAGCTGTCTTTGACTTAAGCTATCCGGGGTATTTCAGACGCATTATAAAATCTGTCCGGGTGACAATTCCATGCATTGCCGGGCCATATACAAATATCGGAGCAACATTGGCATTAGGAACCAACAAAATCAGAAATGACAAGGACAGTGCCCTGGTAGATTTTGCATTCAATGGTTGCGAAATGATTGCTACAAGTAATGCTCAGAATGATGGCGGTCAATTTGAACTCAATTTCCGGGATGAACGCTATTTGCCTTTTGAAGGAGCAGGAGCTGTCAGCAGCTGGACCTTATCATTACCAAAGGCAAAACGGGCATTTGATTACACGACTATTTCCGATGTCATCATTCAGATCAGTTATACAGCAGAGTATGACGGAGTGTTCAAAGATACAGTAGAAACCAGTTTGATTGCTGCATTAAATGCGATAAATGGCAAGGGATTAATTCGGGTATTTAGTCTTCGCCATGATTTTCCGAATGAATGGAACCTGCTGACATTACCTGCTAATAATACGGATCATATTTTAGAATTAAGAGCAGAGCATTTCCCTTATTTCACTAACATGACTGAGATAGAAAGTATCGAACCGAAATGTTATACCGTTGATTCTTCAAATCAGCTTGAATTCATGCCGGACAATGAAGGAATTGCGAAGGAAAATAAAATGAAAATAAAGGTTCCGAAGACTGCCGGTAAAAAAGGGTATAAAGACGTAATTTTCTTCGTGAAATATAAAGCGAAGTGATCTGATCTTAAACCTGCTTAACACTGCACATTTGAGATGTTTGCGGAAGAAAAAGAGTCATCAGAAATGGTGGCTCTTTTTGTTAATATAGCAAGAGTAATGATTCTGGTAAACTTTAGGATTTGAGTGGTTCCGGTACTTTGGATTTCTTAAGTAAAATAAGGAGTGTTTTTTGCACGGAATCTCAGCATTAATAAGGTCTGTTCGCGATATCGCGAACATGCAACTACTAAACAAAAAACACTATTTCAAATCAATCCAGGGATACAAAATATCAGGCATAATTACATACAACACTTGGTGGATAGCGTTTATAAATGTAGTAAGTCATATAAATAAAAAAAGCCATCACAATGTGACGGCTTTCATTTTGCTCCCTCTGCCCCGTACGAACGGGACGACCCTCTGATTAATCCCGCATGTGCGGGACTCTAACCAACTGAGCCAGATATCCTGTTGGAATGAACGTTGGATCGCTTAATCGTTCAACCAACTTACGTGATTTTTGCTTTTTAATAAATCGCTCTACTCGCATAGCTTCTGATTCCAAATCCCAAATTTGAAAAACCGCCGATAGTTTCCAATCCTTTGATTTGCCTGTGTATTTATCTGCAGAATTAGTTAAATGCTGTTCCAAGCGTTTCCATGGATCAGATGAATAACCAATGTAGTAACGATCGCTATCCCTGGAATATATGATGTAAATGTAGTAAGTCATATAAATAAAAAAAGCCATCACAATGTGACGGCTTTCATTTTGCTCCCTCTGCTGGACTCGAACCAGCGACCCTCTGATTAACAGTCAGATGCTCTAACCAGCTGAGCTAAGAAGGAATCTGGTTTCGCGGTTGCAAATATAGCTAAAGATTTGTTTTTAACACAAACTCTGCGAAAAAAAATGAAACTTTTTTTGATTAAATCCAGTACTAGCCTGAGTTTCAATACTAAAAATCATCTTCAGTCAGCGTAAAATCATCCAAACCGGCATCACAACCTTCTTCTTCACACGGTGATTCGTTGTCATCGATCATGTCGAACGGAAGGTCATCTTCGCATTTTGCAGGGCGTAAAATATTTGTTCGTGACACATTCAAGCGGATTTCAGATCTGGAAGATCCATCCTCCTGGGAAAACGATTTTGCAAACGGTGTTCCAACTAACTCAACCAAGGCACCTTTTTTTAAAAAATCCAGGATTCGCATATTTGCTCCTTCTTTTTTCCAAATAGTGCAATTTACCCAAGTTGTTTTGGTTCTTGCTTCTCCTGTACGCTTATCGCGCCAATTCTTATTGTGCGCAACCGGAAAATTTACTGCAATAACACCGCGTTCCATTTGTTTCACAACGGCGTCCTTTCCAATATTTCCGATTAAGCGTGTTTCAAAAACAGTTGCCATATTCTAATTGCTGGTAAATTAATGTGTTTCAAGAGTGTTCCTCAACAAAAGTAACACTTTTCAAGTTAATTCTTCCTTTCCACCACAATTGAATCAGGGAAACCTTTCTTTTTCACATCATTACAATAATCAGCAGCTTCTGATTTCGAGGAAAAAGTTCCCGAAAAATATTTATACCGATACCCTGTTTGTGATACCTGTGTACGACTGACCGGGTGTTTCAGCTTTCTGAAACTGCCCTTTTCGGTATCGAGCCATTCCTTGGAACTCATGATCTGAACGCTGTACGTTTTCTCAGTGGATGCGGTTGTTTGCGTGTTTTTAACGGGGTTCGAAGTCTTCTTGGTAAATGAAATGTCTTTATGTGTATTCTGCAAGTGCTTTCTCATTGCACGAAATAAAGCTGAAGCGATAATATCCTGGCCTTCTGCGGTGTTCAAATAATTAGCCTCCGAAACATTGGTCATAAATCCGCATTCAACTAAAACACTGGTCATTTCGGTAAATTTCAACACCTGAAGGGAATACTCCCTGTCATCCGTATCTTTTACTCCGCGCGATTTGCGGCCGGCTCTTGTTTTGAACTCATTTTCAAACGCTCTTGCGAGTTTGACCGAGGTTTTCGAACTCATAGAATGCACATGCGATTCCGTTCCTTTAATCGATGTATTGGGACTACCATTCAGGTGCACCGAAATAAAATAATCCACTTTCTTAGAATTCGCCATATTCACCCGTTCGTCCAAAGTCGGGTAACGATCATCTGTTCGCGTATACAAAACGGTTACATTTTCCAGTTTCTCGGTAAGATAAGACCCGAATTTCAGAGCAATTTTTAAAGTCAAATCCTTTTCAGGCAGTAAATTCTTATCTGCAGCCTCATGCCCCGGATCAGAACCTCCATGTCCCGGATCAATCAAAATGGTAATTCCCTGACCCAAGGAAACAAAGGAAAGAATTACAAAAACCAAACTCATATAGACTAAGCGCATCCTGCAAATTTAGGTCTCAATTAAATTCAGTCCGGAACAAATCCAAAAGGTTACTAAATACTAAATGTTAATTTTCTATCTTTGCGCCGTGAAAGCAACTCTCATTATTTCCGTTTACAAAGATGTGGAGGCACTTGACGCAGTATTGAGATCAGTAAAACTCCAGGTTGAAAAGGACTTTGAGGTCATTGTTTCACAAGATTGCGATGATGCCTGCTTTGACGAATTACTTGAAAAATTCCGTACTGCTTTCCCAATTAAACACATCCAGCAGCCTGATCAGGGCTTTTTGAAAACGAAAATGCTCAATAAAGCCATCCGCGCATCTGAGAGTGAACGCTTAATTTTCATTGACGGAGATTGTGTGCTGCATCCACGTTTCGTTCAGCAATATGTGCGTTACATCCAAAAAGGCAGAATGTGTATTGCGCGCAGAGTAAACCTGGATGAAACTACTTCACGCAAAATCCGGAATGGTGAAAAGACTATTCCAAGTTACTGGGAAATGATCGCAAATAAAAGCACCAGCGTGGAAGAAAGCTTTCCGCTTTGGAGTCTTTTGCAGCGAAAAATAGTTCCATTACTAGGATCCAATATGGGTTGGCATAAAACGGACCTGATACGTATCAACGGGTTCGACGAAACTTATATTACTCCCGGATTCGGTGAGGATTCCGATATTGAATTCAGAGCAAAAAAAGCAGGAATCGTTCCCTTTTCGACACGCTATAAAACCATTCAATACCATTTATTCCACGAACGGCCTAATAGGGAAA
>CAMPIU010000294.1 GCA_946886545.1 uncultured Flavobacteriales bacterium
GTGGTCGAAAAGGTCGGTACGCATATGTACAGACCATGATTTCTTGTGAATGTCCATGCCAATGAATAACTTTGGCGTAGCGGTAGTTTGAGACTTCATCATAATAATAGTTTTTGGTAGCTGATACAAAAATCAGACTACAGTTGGTAATTATCAGTCGCTCAAACTATCGCTTTTACATAGTTGCTTGGCATAAATGCGGGCAGAATTCTATTCCCTGCACTTCGGCAATACCTGTACGAAGGCAATATGGCACAGTCGCTAATTATCATATCAGTTTTGACCCTTCTTGTTAGTTGCAGGACATCTATCGAGACTTTTCAAACAAGTGACACAAACAAAATTGGCGTAAAGTCAAATAGGTTCAGGGGAACGCTTTTTACGAATTCATATCAGGCGGATAAACTTTTTATTGACACAGCAGACAGTTTAAACAGGTTTACACCGACAGAAGAAGATATTGCTCTTGCAGAAAGCATTTTAAGAGAACGAATCCGAGAAGCGAATAAGAACCGCATTAACCAATTTGGAAAACGTCAACACATCGATAAAAACCTAAACAAGTATTTTCGACAGTATGTTGGTTACTTAAACAAAAACGGTGACCGAACCATCTATATTAACTTTCATTGGGACAGGTTTACACTTATGGATAGAGTAAAAGGTTATTGGGACGACAGACTTGATTACACATCAGATTATTCTATTGTTTTTGATGGTGGAAGTCGCTATTGGAGTATAAATGTTAACTTGACTTCTAAAACACTCTATGGACAATCGGTAAATGGGGTAGCTTGACATAATACTACCTACAACAATCAGTTTGGAGAAATGGCGGCTTCAGAATATTTACTGATCGATAGTAATTCTAATCAACTTTTGTACTTTAGCAGGTCGACTTTAACGCGTAACTATTGTAAACCGTAAACGGTATGAAAAAAAATGAAAGCCTGCTGTTTGTCAAAAAAGCTAAATCCTTTCTTCACCATGCCTGGTTGATCCTGACTGCTTCACTTGTTATTGCGGCGTGTAAAACGACAACTCAAGATGTAAGCATAGGAAAAAGCGACATCGGAGGAACGGTTACAGGTCCCAACGGGCCCGAAGCCGGTGTGTGGGTGATTGCTGAAACCTACGACCTGCCTACCCGCTTTGCGAAAATCGTAGTGACAAATGAATCCGGGCAGTACCTGCTTCCTGAACTTCCAACAGCAAACTACAAAATCTGGGTCCGCGGTTATGGGCTTGTTGATTCAGAAAAGAAAGATGCAAAACCCGGGAGCAATGTTGATCTGACTGCCGTAATTGCTCCTTCGGAAAAAGAAGCTGCACAATATTATCCGGCAGGGTACTGGTTTTCGCTTCTTAATGTTCCTGATAAATCAAAGTTTCCAGGTACCGGACCAAATGGTAATGGAATTTCTCCAAACATAAAAGTCCAGGCTGATTTTCTTCGAAGTATCAAGTCAGGAACCTGCCTTTCCTGCCACCAGCTCGGCAGCAAAGGAACGCGTGAAATTCCACCCGAACTTGGAAAATTTACGAGTTCGGTACTAGCTTGGGAAAGAAGATTACAGTCAGGCCAGGCAGGCGGGCAAATGATTGGCAGCACGGTGGCCCTTGGCCGTGAACAGATGTTATCGATGCTCGCAGACTGGACCGATCGGATTGCGGGGGGCGAAGTTCCACCAAAGCCAAACCGGCCGGAAGGAATCGAACGCAACGTGGTTATCTCTCAATGGGACTGGGCGGATCCAAAAGCCTACCTGCACGATGTGGTGTCAACCGATCGGAGAAACCCAACAACGAATGCCGACGGTCTGCTATACGGCGCTACGGAGTTGAGCACGGACTATCTTCCTGTTCTTGATCCCATGACAAATAAGATCAGCCAGGTGCATCTTTCTGTTCTTGACTCTAATACCCAATCTGCATCAGGAGAGGTAGCAGAACGGTCGCCATACTGGGGCGACACAGCTATATGGAACAGCAAAACCAATGTTCACAATCCTATGTTCGACAAAGAAGGGCGTGTGTGGATCACAGCAACAGTTCGACCATCAGACAATCCTGACTTCTGTAAGGAAAATTCTGATCACCCGTCAGCAAAAGCTTTTCCTGTTGACAATTCATACCGGCAACTGGGGATGTATGACCCTAAGACAGGGAAATACACTCCCATAAACACCTGTTTCAGCACGCATCACCTGATGTTTGCTGAAGATGATAACAACACGCTTTGGACCAGCGGTGGTGGGGCGGTAATAGGTTGGCTGGACACGAAAAAATATCTGGAGACAGGGGATGAAAAAGCAGCGCAAGGCTGGACTCCAATTATACTTGACTTTAATGGCAATGGCAAGCGTGATGCCTATACCGAGCCTGATGCTCCCGATGACCCCAGGAAGGACAAGAGAATCGCCAGGGGATTATATGCGTGTTCACCTGCACCGGATGGTTCTGTATGGGGATCCAGCCTTGGTTATCCGGGTGCACTGATCCGGTTAAATCCAGGAAGCAATCCAACTGAAACGGCTCTTGCAGAATATTTTGAGCTTCCACTTAATGAAAAGGGTGAGCCGGTTGAGGGATTTTCTCCGCGGGGCATGGATGTGGATCGGAACGGAGTAGCCTGGGTTGCTTTAGCCAGTGGACACCTTGCCAGCTTCGATCCCAGAAAGTGCAAAGTACGGAACGGGCCAACAGCCACCGGACAGCATTGTCGTGAAGGCTGGACCTTTTACACAGAGCCGCTTCCTCAATTCAAAGGTCTGAATATTCCAGGCAGTGCGGAGGCCAGCTATTATACCTGGGTAGACCAATTCAACACATCGGGACTTGGAGAAAATACACCCATTAACACGGGTAATGAATCTGAAGCTCTCTTAGCATTGAAAGATGGAAAATGGGTGGTACTGCGTGTACCTTACCCGCTGGGATTTTATACCAAGTGGATGGACGGGCGGATTGACAATCCTAATACCGGATGGAAAGGCCGGGGATTATGGGCTACCATAAGCACACGGGCTCCTTTTCACATGGAAGGTGGAAAAGGTACACCTAGTAAAGTTTTCAAGTTCCAGATACGACCGGATCCGTTAGCGAGATAGAATTATACGCAGGTGCATTGTATGCAATAGCAAACACGAAGGAAGGTGAATTCAGAATTTGCCATTCAGCTGCCATCAACAGTGTGTAAAGTTCAATCGTCATGTGGAAAGGACCAGGAGATATAAAACGGGAGTATCCAGGTGCATCAATTCTGTCAGACAACCGGATTGTCTTTAGTATCAATGGGAACCACTACCCCTTGATTGTTAGGATTAATTATGCATATGGAATGGCTTGAATCCGGTTCATTGGTACGCACGCTCAGTATGATAACCTGTAACGTTAAACAGCCAGGTTGGCATAAAAATGCGGGCAGAAAAACGTTCGTCAACTTTTGGTTCTTTGTTTTGGCTTAACGTTGTGCGTCATACAAAAAAATCCTTCAGAATTAAAATGAAATCAGACAGGCAATTCATATTTACTCTTTGCTGGGCTTTTTTGATTGCACTAATAATCTCTTGTAATGGTCGAAGCCAATCAAATAAGGGTATAAGGTTAAACTACACAACCGGAGTTCGTTCAATTTTAGAAGATAGTAAAGGAAATACTTGGTTTGGAAGTTACAACGAAGGAGTGTGTTTGCTTCATAATGGGGAGTTCCAATATTTCACAACAGAAACCGGATTAAGTAATAACCAGGTGAGGAGCATGTATGAAGATAAAAATGGCATCATATGGTTTGAATGTGGTAGAGGATTAAGTATATATGATGGAAAAAAAATGTCTATTTACGAAGAAAGGAATTATGATTTAACAAAACAATGGAAATTATCTGATAGTGACCTTTGGTTTAAAGGCGATGAAACTGTTGGCTACAACAAACTTGAAGTGGATCCGGGAGTGTTTCAATATGACGGAAAAAACCTTTTTTATCGCACATTTCCTGTTAAAACAAAATCAGGGCAAGAAAATCTCTATTCAATTTCAACAAATTTTGTCAGAAGTAAAAATGGAGCGGTTTGGTTTGGAACTTATGGTGCATTGATTGGATATAATGGTTCAGATTTTAAAATAATAAACGATTCTTCTTTGGGATTAGGTGGCACAGAACATGTACATATCCGCAGTATAATGGAAGATGGCAAAGGGAATCTTTGGATTGGTAATAATGGAATTGGTGTTCTTAAATATGATGGAAAAAAAGTAATCAATTTCACAGACCAACAAAAACTGAAAAAGGAGGACACCAAAGGCAATTCTCTTGAGAGAGTTTTTTCCATTGGAGAGGATGCTTCAGGGAATATTTGGTTTGGGACTGCGGAATCTGGTGTATGGAGATATGATGGTAATTCCGTGAAAAATTTTACAAAAAAAGATGGTCTCGATGGTGACCTTATTTGGATTATTTACAAAAGCATAACAGGTGAATTGTGGTTTGGCGGAGGTCCCAATGGTGTGTATCGTGTCACTGGCAAGTCTTTAGAACGAAAATAT
>CAMPIU010000295.1 GCA_946886545.1 uncultured Flavobacteriales bacterium
CCTCTGAGTACCTCATCACGGCCATAAACAAATTGAATTTCTAACTGAATCGGGACTCCCAATTCGAAACTTCGGTTCTTGCTGCCTTTGGCGTTTGTTTGAGAGCTTGTGATCAAAATATCAACACGTCTTTTATCTGCATCCGATTTCGAAGAAAGGTCTTCACCAAGGGCAATTTCTGTTCGTATGGAAAACCGACCCGGAAAGTTCTCATTCAGCCATTTCTTAGTGAATGATAACCTTGCTTCAGCCAGTTTGAGGTTGTATTCTTTGGAACCTGTAGAGTCGGTGTAAGCACGGAGAACAAGTGATTGATCGTTGAATTTTGAAAGTTGAACTTTTGTTTCTGAATTGCGTTTGTTTCGAAAGCTTATTTCATTACTGTTAAATTCAAAGTAGAAGGACATCGAATCCAATTTTGCATTCGTTTGAGCGAACGACAAAAGAGGTGCAAGGATGAAAAGTGAATGTAAGAGTACTTTCATAAGTTTCAAAGTTGATAATGCAAGCTTTTTCGATTGGTTACAAAAAATCCCTTCTGCACAGGCGGAAGGGATTCTGAAATTATTTGTTTTTCATAACCATTCGAATGGTTTGACGTGTCCTTTGTTCCAAAAGAATCTCCTTATCGATTGTTACTCTGTCAATCGTTGCCTGATCGTAATGGCGAATCGTTACCAATTCCAATCCTTCGTTGTAACGAATAGAATATTGGTCTTTAAATTTCTCTACCAATTTCAGAGGCTCCGTTTTTGAGCGGTCAAACAGAATGGAAAAACTCAAAGCGGAATTCTGCATCAGGTTAATTTTTACACCGTAAAATGCGAGTTGCTGAAAGATGTCGCCCAGATTTTCCTCAACAATGAACGAGAAGTCTTTCGGGGTAAAGGACATCAATACCTGATCCATTTTGAAAATGAAAGAAGGTACCAAATGATCGTAATCAGTTGATTCCTGGATTACTGTTCCTTCTGCATTCGGTTCAATAAACGATTTAACGTATAACGGAATTCCTTTATTTTGAAGTGGTTTGATCGTTTTTGGATGGATTACACTCGCTCCGTAATAAGAAAGCTCGATTGCTTCTTTAAAGGAGATCTTTTGAAGTTTAATTGTATCGTCAAACCATTTCGGATCTGCATTCAACATTCCTGGAACATCTTTCCAGATCGTCACTCCTTTTGCATTTGTGCAATAGGCCAGGATTCCGGCTGTAAAGTCTGAACCCTCTCTTCCAAGTGTAGTTGTGAAACCTTCGGAAGTGTGCCCTATAAAACCTTGTGTTATAGCAATCCGTTTTTCTTTGAATAAGGGCAGTAACCGTTCATTTACCAGTGCTTCTGTTTTTGCCCAGTCAACTTCACCTTCTCTATATTCGTGATTTGTGCGAATGATCTTGCGGCAATCCACCCAGACAGTTGCATGACCTTCTTCTTTCATAAAAGCTTCCACGATCATGGTGGAAAGTACTTCACCCAACGAAACAATCTGGTCGTATTCAAAGTTGTAATTGTCTGAAATCGGAAGATGAAAGCGTTTTTTCAGCGATTCGAACAATTCTTCCATTTGCTGATAAATGAAATAGTGTTTTTCAGGGAATAATTCTGCAACGATCAATTGATGGAATTGATAACGGTCTTCGATTAATTCCATGTAACGTTTTTCGTTCCTGTTCCATAAAGAATCCACAATTTCTTCCATTGCATTGGTAGTCTTACCCATTGCGGATACTACCACAATTAATTGGTCTTTAGGAAAAAGAGAAAGAATGTGAGACACATTTCTTACTGCATTGGCGTCTTTCACAGAAGCTCCACCAAATTTAAAAACGTTCATCTGAAATTAATTTTCGGCAAAAATAACTCAAAAACGGTTCGGTAGATTTTTTACGGTTAAAATATCACATGGTTTTAAAAATAAAACAGTATGTGTGAAATTGATGTTTTTATTTCGTGAAATGTGAAAGAGTGATCAGGTAGTCGGGTAATAAAAAAGCCTCCCGTTTGATGGAAGGCTTTGATTACTTGTTGGGAGCAGCTTATTCTTTTGCTTCCTCAGCTTTCATGACTAAATCCAATTTGAATTCAACTCCAGGCTTTACATATTGATTTGGTTTCTCTTTTTCGACTTCCGGGTTTGGTTTGAATCCTGCTAGATCCAGGGAAGAGAAATCAAGTGTAAATTTCCCTTTTGCAGTCAGTTTATTATCTGTTTTCTTAACCGTAACAGGAATTTTTGCAGGCATTTCTTTTCCTCCAATCTTCAGTGTAGCGTCTATTTCATTTTCAGAAATGCTGTTTATTTTTACTTCTACATTAGGGAATTGAGCACTGTTAAAGAAATCCGGAGAATTTAAATGACCTATTAATTTGTCAGATCCGGTTTCGGGTGTCAAATCACTTTCGATGGTTTTCAGATCAACCGTAAAACTTCCTGATTCGAATGTTTCTCCTTTGTAAGTAACAGATCCTTCTGAAATTTTAACTGTTCCATTGTGTGAATGTGAATCATCAGCGTAGATACCCTTCCATTCCAAATTTGTTTTAGAGGCATCCAGTTGGTAAGTTACCGGTGTATCATCGGACGCTTCGGTTGAGCCACCGCACGCCGTCATTCCGAAAGCGATTAATGTAAGTGATACTGTGTAAAAAATTGTTTTTTTCATGTGATCTAAAATTAAAGTTGTGACAAATATATATTTATTTACCATGGTAACAAATTAATGAAGGCCGAAAATTTGTTCATTTCTTCGTTAATAGCTTCTCAAATTAGTAAAAAAGGATGTAACTAAAAAGTGTAATTTTGGATGGATGAGTAAAGGAATCGAAAAGACAGGAAAGAAGGGACTACGAACTAGTTACATTTCAACCGTAATTGGAATTTCGTTGGTTTTGTTTATGATAGGTTTGGTTTTAGCAGGCGTAATCGGATTGGATTCACTGCAGAAACAAGCCAGGGAAAATCTTCATGGTGATTTGTTTTTTAAATCCGAATACAATACCGAAGATATTAAGCAGGTAGAACAAGAATTGAAATCGTGGGATTGCTTTAAAGAAGTGGTTTTCGTTTCACCTGAGCGTGCAATTGAAGAATTTAAGGGTGCTGATCAGAATTCAGACGAGATTCTTGCCATTTTTGAAGGTGAAAATCCGCTTCCTCCAACCATTAACTTTAGACCGGTTAGTTCTTATGTGACTAAAAAGGGGATGAAGGAGATTGAAAAACGCCTGAATACGAAATACGGAGATATGCTTGCCGAAGTCAATTACGATAAAGTTGCATTGGAAGAAGTGAATCTGGGGTTTAAACAGTTTGTTTTCCTTATTTTACTGGTTGCTTCTTTATTGATCGTTATTGCAGTTGCAATGATTAACAATACGATCCGTTTGGCACTTTATTCGAAAAGATTCACCATCAAAACGATGCAGTTAGTTGGCGCTACAAGCGGGTTTATCAGAAGACCTTTCCTCAAGCAGGCGATTTATCAGGGGTTGGTTTCGGGAATCATTGGGATGGCATTTTTAATGACCGTATTTTTTGCCTTGAACAACATCCTGGATGTGGTTGAAATTGATTTGAAGTTACTTGATATTCTATTGCTTTTTGCTTCATTACTTGTAATCGGTTGTGTTTTAACGATTGTTTCAACCTGGTTTGCGCTAAACAAATATTTACGTGCGAAATTGGATGATTTATATTAATTTAGCCCCACATTCATTTATATCATGAACAATAAATTCGACTTTCCAATTAAAAAAGAAAACCTACGAATCATTTTCATTGGTTTGGCAATTAATATTATTGGCTACATCTTGATGATTGGCGGTGGTGCAGATAATCCGGCAGAATTTCATGAAAAAGAATTGTTTTCTACAGTTCGCATTACAGTTGCTCCGATTTTAATTGTAGCAGGTTTCGTAGTCATGATCTATGGCATCATGAAGAAAGCAAAAGATTCCAACTCTCAAGAATAATCCATGAATTGGTTTGAAGCAATTATATTGGCTCTCATTGAGGGCCTAACTGAGTTTTTGCCTGTTTCTTCGACAGGACACATGATTTTTGCTAGCTCTATTGCAGAAATCCAGGACAGTGCATTTATTAAAATGTTTCAGGTATCCATTCAATTCGGGTCAATTCTTGCGGTTGTTGTTTTGTACTGGAAAAAATTCTTCAAGGAAACTTCTCTTGAATTTTACCTGAAATTGGGATTCGCTGTTATTCCGGCCTTGGTTTTAGGATTATTCTTTGATGATTTGATTGAAAGTGTTTTGGAAAAACCTGTTCCAATTGCAATTACATTGATTCTTGGTGGCGTTGTTTTGATTTTCATAGACCGCTTTTTTCAAAATCCGAAAATTTTGCGTGAAGAAGATATTTCATTTCGTAAAGCGATTACAATTGGGTTTTGGCAGTGTTTAGCTATGATGCCAGGTACAAGCAGGTCGGCAGCTTCCATTATTGGTGGAATGCAGCAAGGTTTGTCGCGCAAAACTGCGGCAGAATTCAGTTTCTTTTTGGCCGTTCCGACCATGTTCGCT
>CAMPIU010000296.1 GCA_946886545.1 uncultured Flavobacteriales bacterium
GGTGGCAAAGGTACCCACTTATTTTACTTCTGCAAGAGTTTTTGAAGATTATTTTGTGAAAAATATTCGGACAACTCTCTAACTCATTGAATCAACAGTTTTTAAAGCTTGAAATATTTTTTAAAAATTATCCTTTAGTCAACAATGAGTTCAATAATTCAATACCTGAATCATCTGTTGACACGTTACCAGTGGTGCCCTCCATGATATTTCGGTATACGAGATCTTTTCCAATTTGGCCAATCATCAGCGATTTTTTTCCTTCAATTAACAAATCAACTGCTTTTACCCCCATTCTCGTAGCAAGGATTCTATCAAATGCAGACGGACTTCCTCCTCTTTGAATATGTCCAAGGACCGAATACCTCAGATCGTATCCTTCTAAGAAAGGTTTTACCTTTTCCATAATAACCCGAGCTCCACCTTCCTCATCACCTTCAGCAACTATTATAATAGAACTCCGAATTCCTCTATTTTGGTTCTTGATTTCTTTAGCTAATAAATTAATCTCGGTTAGTGTTTCAGGAATAAGCACCGATTCAGCACCACTTGCGATAGCACTATTCAAAGCAATATAGCCGGAAGCTCTTCCCATTACTTCAACAAAAAAAACCCGATGATGACTTGAAGCAGTATCCCTAATCTTATCAACGGCTTCAGCAACCGTATTCAAACATGTATCATAACCAATAGTGAAGTCTGTACCATGAATATCATTATCAATTGTTCCCGGCAATCCTATTACAGGAATATCAAACTCATTTGTTAAAGCCATTCCGCCAGCATAAGTTCCGTCTCCACCAATTAATACAAGTCCTTCTATTTGCTGTTTTTTCAAATTGGCAACTGCCTGCTTCCTCCCTTCTATTGTTTTAAAGGCTTCACTTCTGGCCGTTCCTAATATTGTACCTCCCAAATGAATGATATTATTGACATCCGTGTAAGTCAATTTCCGAATCCGGCCTTCAATCATTCCTTTATAACCATCTTCGATACCGAATACTTCGATTCCTTTCCCGATTCCAGCTTTAACAACTGCTCGAATACATGCATTCATTCCCGGAGAATCACCTCCTGAAGTCAAAACTCCTATTCTTTTCAGATCACTCATAATACTTGTAAATTTAAGTTCTTACTTTTATAGTATATCTATTTTATGGAATTATTTCATTTAATGCATCTCTATGTCATGATGTTGTTTCAACGCGGACATAAGAAGCACAGTAATCTGTCGGACCTGGATTTGATCCAGCTTTATAAACAGGAAGAAAATTTGTTTACCATACCTCTATTATATGAACGCTACGGACATTTGGTTTTGGGAACCTGCATCAAATACTTAAAACGATACGAGGATGCAGAGGATACTACCATGAAAATCTTCGGGGAATTAAATCAAAAAATAGAAAAGCATACGATTCAACATTTTAAATCATGGCTCTACCAAGTAACCAAGAATGAGTGTTTGATCCATCTTCGAAAACAAAAAACGCATCAAACTCCGATTCATGAAAATTTGCTCCAGGCTGAAAGCCACGAAACAGATGAATTGAATGAACGGGAGCTTAAACTGACAAAACTAGAGCAGGCTATTCAGCATTTAAAAGATGAGCAGCGCATTTGTATTGAGTTATTCTATTTACAAGACAAAAGCTATCAAGATATTAGTGACGAATTGAATATTCCTTTAAATACAGTAAAGAGTTCAATTCAAAATGGAAAAAGAAATTTAAAAATTTGGATGGAAAGTCATGAAGAATAAAGATTATATCTCTCGAAATGAATTTGAGAAACTCCTCCAAAAACACGCAGAGGGGAATCCAAATGAGCAATTAACTGATTTTGATCGCGATGCGCTCGAAGGATGGCAGCATTCTGACCTTCCATTCTCAAAGATGAAGCAATTGGACCGCAAAATGAATTTCCCAAAAGGAAATTTAACTCCTTATATATTAGGTTTTTCTTCGGTGCTGATTATCACATTAGCATTCTTGCTGATTCCAAGAACAAATAAACTTCAGGAAAATGAAAAACAGATATTGGTGAAAGTGGAAAATACGGATATCAATATTCCGGAGGAAATAGATACGCTGGAAGTGATTCCTCAAAAAGATCAGATTACTGTTAACGAGATCAAAACATCTCAAAATGAAATCAAAAACCTTCCCGTTGAGGATAAAAAGGAGGAAAACGTTGAAATTCCTTTCCCGGAATTGGTTTTAGAACCCTTACCACCAATGATCGAACAAAAGCCAGTTACGGTCTCCAAACAAAAAATTGCAAAGGAAATCTATTTGCAGGATTTAAAAGCGATTGATTATTCGCAATATAGAACTAAGCCTACCGTGCAAATCGAGCAAATTATCCTTAGTGGAATTCCGGCTGATCAGGAAAACAAGGATGATATTGTCCAGGAAGAACCTCAAATGAAACTGGTCAATATTCCTTATATGGATTATTTGGAGAAATCACTGAGTTATACAAACCGGGGTAAATGGAAACAGGCGCTTTCCCGATTCAATGAAATCATTAAAACTTACCCGGATGATGTAAATGCCCGTTTCTACGCCGGTTGGTGTTATTATAATTTAGGTCGGTATAACGATGCTTGTATTAACTTTTCAGCATGCTTGCAACTAGAATTTTCGAATTTCAATGACGAGGCTGAATGGTATCTGGCTGAAAGCCGTTTAGCAAATGGTGATAAAACCAGTGCCAAAGAATTATTTATCAAGATCAAAAACCAAAAAGGATTTTATTCCAAACAAGCCGAAAAGGTTTTGAAGAATTGGAAATAAATGATTGTCTGCTGAAAAGGGTGCTGAAAAAAGGGTACAGATTCATCTTTAGAACTATTCTCTCTTTTATTTTGTTTCATGATTCACTAACTTCAAAAAAAGAAATATCATGAAAAGAAAAGCAGAAGCCGTTTGGAACGGAACAATCAAAGAAGGAAGCGGACATCTTACGACACAAAGTACTACATTAAATAAAACTCAGTATTCTTTTAATTCCCGATTTGCCGAAGGTGTCGGAACCAATCCGGAAGAATTATTGGCGGCTGCCCATGCGGGTTGCTTTACAATGAAATTGAGTGCAGATCTAACGGAAGCCGGTTACACTCCGGGAGAACTGAAAACAAGTTCCAGCATTACATTGGACGAAGGGAAAATAACACTTTCAGCTTTGAAACTGACAGCTAAAATTCCCGCGATCTCAGAGGAAGAATTTCAAAGGATGGCCAAAAGCGCAAAAGAAAATTGTCCGGTGAGTATGGCATTCAGTTTCGAAATTGCTTTGGAAGCTGAGTTGATTGCGTAATTCATTATAAAAAACAGGTAGGGCGAAAAATTTTTCGCCCTACCTGTTTTATTTTGCTAATCGTTTCAGCAAAGGATTCGGACGATACCGGTCTTCTCCATATTCCTGAAATAAATCTTCTAATCTGCTCAAAACGGTTTTCAAACCAATTTCTTCCGACCAGGCCAATAAACCCTTCGGATAATTCACTCCTTTTGTCATTGCCAAATCAATATCTTCCCGAGTTGCAATATTCAAAAACAATGCATCGTATGCTTCATTAATAAGCATGGCAAGAATTCGATCTACAATTTGCTGTCCCAATTTTTCATCTTTCTTTGGAGCAGGCATTGCGATACCTTCTGAATAATCAAAATATCCTCTTCCGGTTTTCCGTCCAAGGAAGCCGGCTTCCATGTGTCGTTTTTGGGTAAAAGATGGCTTGAAACGCGGATCGTAATAAAATGCGGCAAAAACGGTTTCGGTCACTGTATAATTGATGTCATTTCCAATGTAATCCATCAAGGTAAATGGGCCCATTCTGAATCCGGCCAATTCCGTCATTGCCCAATCTATTGTTGCAAAATCCGCCAGACCTTCTTCATAAACACGTAAAGCTTCCCCATAAAATGGTCTTGCAACCCGATTCACAATGAATCCCGGAGTGTCTTTACAAACCACTGTTATTTTACCCCAGGAATCAATAATCGATTTCGCTGAGGCTAAAGTCTCTTCACTTGTTTGAACTGCGGGAATGATTTCAACCAATGGCATCAAAGGCGCAGGATTGAAAAAATGAATCCCGATTACACGGGCTGGGAATTTCAAGACTGACCCAATAGATGCGATCGAAAGAGAGGAGGTATTTGAAGCAATAATACAATCCATTCCGACAATTTCTTCAATTTCTTTGAATACGGCGTGTTTTATCTCTAACTTTTCGACAATAGCTTCGATTACCAATCCAGTCCCTCTGAAATCAGTCATTTGAGTTGAAAACTGTAATCGATTCAATAAGTTGTTTTTTCCGGATTCATCCAGGTTTCCTTTTTCAATCATTCGATCAAGGATTTTAACTAAAGACAATTTTGCTTTGTCCAGCTGAACCTGATTTACATCCACCAAAACCACTTCATGTCCTGATTGAGCTGCTACCTGAGCAATTCCGGCCCCCATTGTTCCGGCACCTAATACACCTATTTTGATACTCATATTAATTATCAATTGGATAATTATCAAT
>CAMPIU010000297.1 GCA_946886545.1 uncultured Flavobacteriales bacterium
GAAAATAGCAATAGTTATAAAAGATAAAGTGCGGGGTGGAGCAGTTGGTAGCTCGTCGGGCTCATAACCCGAAGGTCGCACGTTCGAGTCGTGTCCCCGCTACAAGGAAAAAGGAATTCAGAAATGAGTTCCTTTTTTTATTGTCTAAACTTTTGGAGGTCGCACGTTCGTCCCGATAGCTATCGGGACGTGTCCCCGCTACAAAGAAAAAAGCGTAATTACGAAAGTGGTTGCGCTTTTTTCTTTCCCTCTAGTCTCGCTCTCACACTCATTCCTGCAACGCTTTTTTCTCAGAGCGAGAATAGAGAGTGAGAGTATGTTTAATACCGATAAATAGTTGAAATCGATACTTTAGATTTAATTGATTCGCTTTCATTCTCATAATGAGTCTGGGACAAAAGGCTACCCTGCTGTTAAAAAGTATCCTGAATGGAAGGAAGAGCGACCAAATTTTGATAGAAATAGAATAATAATTGCTTCAAAAAAAGGATGAAGGATTAAAACCAGAAACAATATGACACGGAAAACCGGTAAAGCCTCCCAAAGGAAGAAGTCTTATCAGAAATGAGATCCACAGGAATGATTTTTAGTGAAATAAAATACCCTTTTCAGGATAGAGATTCCGGAAATTCATTTAGACCTCAACAGCTAAAAATTCCGGTAAAGTCATTCCATGTGCCCGAGCCAATATTAGCAGGCTCTTGTAAGTAATGTTTTTTTTTCCTGCTTCCCACCGACCATAATGAACACGCGACAAGTTATGATCCAAGGCAAACTTCTCCGCACTCTTATAACCCTTGGAAATCCGGAGAGCTCTTATTCTCCGACCCAATTCTATAAGTTCCTGATCACTATTTAATTGACTGTTTTTTGCCACTTTTCTTTCGTTCATATAGTGCAAAGCAACAGTAAACCAACCAAAAAGCAAACAACCTTTGAGTGAACAACCATTAAGTTTGCAACTTAGTAGTTTTATTTTTTATATTTATCAGCAAATAATGGTCAATTATCTTCGTTTTTTACAATCTACCACAACTCTTGCGTAGAACGGGGAAGTTCACCTCCCGTATAGTGTAAAACCCACTAATTGTAAGTGATTACAAGGGTTTTTAATCGGTGAAACTGTGGTAAAACGGCATAGAGGCGGGAATCCTGCCTCTATGCCATTCTATTTTTTGGAGAATTTATCTGAATAAGGAAACAACTTATGTGTTTGAATTTAGAATGAGTGCTTAATCCTGTACGGAAAATCGCAACTCACTTATTCAAAGTATTACTAAACCGTTTTACTAAATTATTAGCAACACACATCTTTGTCAAAACTTTTAAACTTAAAACGATGACACAGAAACCTTCATTTGCATTTGTTGCTGCCAGCTGGGTAGCATTTGGAACAGGATTAATCGGATACTTCTCCGGCGTTTTCGGAAACAAGGAGCTCTTATTGTCGGATAAAGGATATTATTTTACCGTAATCATGTTCGCCTTATTTTCTGTAATCAGTGTTCAAAAAAGTGTGCGCGACCGCTTGGAAGGAATTCCGGTAACGGATCTGTACTACGGGATTTGCTGGTTTTGCACCCTTCTATCTATATCCCTGCTTGTGGTGGGTTTATGGAACGCTGATATGTGGGGCAGTGAAAAGGGATTCTTCGCTTTCTCTTTTGTTCTCGCTCTATTTGGAGCAATTGCAATCCAGAAAAATACCCGCGACTCGATTTCCAAAGAGAAACCCTTCTAAATCAATCATAAAAAAGAGAAACCTGTTTATTGGAGCTTGATAGACAGGTTTTTATGTTTTATACTGCCTTCCGTTTAAGATAGAATTCCATCTCCTTCCTACGGTAGACTATCGCTTTTTCTTCGTACCTTTGCACCAAATTTCAAATATATGTCTCACAAATCAGCTTTCGTAAATATTGTTGGTAGCCCAAATGTTGGTAAATCGACCCTTATGAATGGATTGGTTGGTGAAAAGCTTTCCATCGTTACTTCCAAAGCACAAACAACCCGTCACCGGATCCATGGATTGGTGAACGGTGACGATCATCAAATTGTTTTTTCCGATACTCCAGGAGTGGTGAATGCCTCTTACAAGTTGCATGAAGCCATGATGAGCTATGTGGAAAATTCCTTCAAGGATGCGGATATTTTGCTTTTCATTACTGATATGTTTGAAAACGAAATGAACCACAAGGAAACGCTTGAACGCATTGTAAAATTGAAAATTCCGGTTCTGTTAATCTTGAATAAGATTGATTTGGCTGACCAAGCAAAATTGGAAGAGCGCGTACAATATTGGAAAGAGAAAGTTCCCAATGCGGAAATCATTCCAACTTCCGCCTTGCATAAATTCAACATCGACGTAATTTGGGACCGTATTTTACAACTGGCTCCTGAAGGTCCTGCTTACTTTGATAAGGATGAATTATCAGATCGTCCGGTTCGTTTCTTTATTTCTGAAATGATCCGTGAAAAGATCTTTTTGCATTGTGACAAAGAAGTTCCTTA
The DNA here is from genome assembly GCA_946886545.1 of uncultured Flavobacteriales bacterium. Next base: position 2,512 of record CAMPIU010000297.1, read on the forward strand.
CGCTTGCCAGGTAGAAATTGAGTCTTACCAGGAAGCAGAAAACATCACACATATTCGTGCATTGATTATCGTAGAAAGAGATTCTCAAAAAGGGATTCTAATCGGTAAAAAAGGCGACATGTTGAAACGGATCGGTCGTGAATCACGATTGGATATGGAAGCTTTTCTGGGTCAAAAAGTGTTTCTGGAGACCTTTGTGAAAGTGGACAAAGACTGGAGAGCCAGTGAACAAAAACTGAAAAAGTACGGGTATTAAAATCCCGGGATTATCTATAACGCAGTGCTGTGAAGTACGTCTAAAAAACAAAAAATGGGAAATATTATTGCCATCGTAGGACGCCCAAATGTAGGAAAGTCCACCCTATTCAACCGCTTAACGGAAAGCAATCACGCAATCGTAAAGGAAATTAGTGGTGTAACCCGTGACCGAATCTATGGTCGTGGGGAATGGAATGGAGTTCCGTTTTCAGTCATTGATACCGGGGGTTACGTAAGAGGCTCGGAAGATATTTTTGAAGGAGAGATCCGCAAGCAAGTTGAAATTGCAATCGACGAAGCAAATGTAATCCTGTTTGTAGTGGATGCTACAACCGGAATCGTGGACCTGGATGAGACGGTCGCAAACATGTTGCGCAAATCCAAAAAGAAAGTATTGGTTATCGCAAATAAAGTAGATAACAATGACCGTGTGGGAATGTCGGCTGAGTTTTGGTCCTTCGGACTAGGCGAAGTTTTTGATCTGTCTGCCGCAAACGGTTCAGGTACAGGTGAGATTTTGGATGAAGTAGTCAAATATTTTGACAAGGAAGATCCTCGCGGAGAAGAAGAAGCTAATCTTCCCCGCATTGCAGTCGTTGGAAAACCAAACGTTGGAAAATCTTCCATGATCAATGCATTTACAGGTGAAGAACGAAACATTGTTACGGATATTTCCGGTACAACAAGAGATTCTATTGATACACGTTATAAAGCTTTTGGTTTTGATTTCATGCTGATAGATACTGCCGGAATCAGGAAGAAAGCTAAGGTAACGGAAGACATTGAATATTATTCTGTATTGCGCTCCGTTCGTACGATTGAAGATTCGGACATCTGTATTTTTATGATCGATGCGACCGAAGGGATTCAAAAACAGGATTTGACTATTTATTACATGATTGAAAAGAATCACAAGGGAGTGGTTGTTTTAGTCAATAAATGGGATTTGGTAGAGAAAGACACCATGACTGCTGTTGAATACGAAAAGAAACTAAGAAATGATCTGGCTCCTTACAACGATGTTCCGATCATCTTTACTTCTGCTCTTACAAAGCAACGAATTCATAAAGCCTTGGAAAAGGCAATGGATGTATTTGAAAATCGTACACGCAAGATCCCGACTTCTGAATTGAATGACCGTTTGCTACCGATTATTGACAGCAATCCGCCGCCATCATTGAAAGGAAAATACGTGAAGATCAAATATGTTCAACAGCTGCCAACGCATGCTCCGGCATTTGCATTCTTCTGTAATTTGCCGCAATACATCCCGGATTCTTACAAACGTTTCCTGGAAAATCGCTTACGTGAAATGTACAATTTTGAAGGAGTTCCGGTTCGAATTTACTTCCGAAAAAAATAAGAGAAAGCACTGCTTTTGATTCGGATCAGACAAACGTTAGTGCAGTCGTAAAACAGCATTATTCAGTACATTCAGAAATAGTACTTTTCTATAAAATAAAAAGGTGCCTTCGACTCCGCTCAGGCACCTTTTTATTTGGGTTAATTTTTCCTAAAACTGTAAAATATAATTCGTTCGCTTCTCTTCTCCGATTGTTGTGGTTGGCCCGTGTCCGGGATATACAACCGTATTATCCGGCAAAGTAAACATCCGTTCGAAAATCGTCTTTTTCAATACTTCCATGGACCCTCCGGGCAAATCTGTTCTGCCAAAACTTCCTTTAAATAGAATATCTCCACCGATCAGAATATTTGTTTTTTCATTATAAAACGCCACATGTCCTACAC
>CAMPIU010000298.1 GCA_946886545.1 uncultured Flavobacteriales bacterium
CAAAATCTCTTCACAAAGCTCATTTGCGGATTTGGCATCCAGCCAAATGGTGTCTGCGTGTCTTTTGAACCAAGTTAACTGTCTTTTGGCATAATTCCGCGTATGTTGTTTTATTTTGGCAATACAGGTTTCTAAATCGAAAGTTCCATCCAGGTAATCAAAGACTTCTTTGTAACCTACGGTTTGCAAAGAAGTGAAATTCCGGTATTCCGAAACGCGTTTCACTTCGTCTATCAAACCGGCATCGATCATTAGATCTACCCGCCGATTGATCCGGTCATATAAAACTTCTCTCGGATGGTTGATCACAAAACGGATCACTTCGAAAGGTCTTTGGGGAAGTTCATTCTTTCTCCAGGTACTGAACGGAATACTTGTTAAACGAATTACTTCCAAAGCTCTCAGGATCCGCATGGGATTTTGTTTGTCGACTTGCTCATAGAATTCCGGATCGCTTTCTTTTAGTTCGTGCAGCAAAGGTTCCAATCCCTTTTCTTCCAGTTCTTTTCTCAATTCATCCTGTATAGCCGGATCGGTTGGAATAGGGTCGAGGCCAATACACAAGGCATCAATGAACATTCCTGAACCTCCAACCAGGATTAGTTTTGAATGATGGGCAAGTTCCCCTTGGATCAGTTTCATTGCTTCTGTTTCAAATTGAGCAGCACTTACCGGTGTAGAAATAGGATGTGAATCAATAAAGTAATGCGGAACCCCTTCCATTTCTTCCAAAGAAGGTTTTGCCGTTCCGATAGAAAGCTCTTTGTAAAATTGTCTTGAGTCGGCTGAAAGTACCACTGTGTTCAATGCTTTGGCTAAAGCAACGGCAAGTGCGGTTTTACCACTCGCAGTGGGGCCTTCAATAACAATCAATTGTTGCATAAAGCAAAGTTACGATTTGTCAATGAATCAGCGCTTCACTAATGTTTTATACGTTTCGTAACGGGCAGTAATTCCGCGAACATAACGAATACAGATATTTCCTCTGAAAGCACCGCTTTTTACCACATCATCTGTGTAGTATGCATGTTTTCCCAGGTTCATCACCATGGTTTCTACATTGTCGTCCCAGATATGCGGATTCAGTCCTTTTTTCTCTGCCAGTCGTTGTGCGTCTAGAATATGTCCTGCTCCGGCATTGTAACTTGCCAGGATGAATTTATTGCGTTCTTCTTCATCTTTAATTCCCATCCACATTTTTGTAATGCGGCTCAAATACTTGTATCCGCCCTGAATTTGAACTTCAGGAGGTGAAGTAGGATAGACCCCGAATTTCGGACCTGTTCCGGGCATAAATTGCATCAAGCCATAGGCTCCACCGAATGCCCGGGCATTCGGATTGAATTTACTCTCATGGTAGATCAGCGCAGCTACTAATCGCCAGTCAATATTGTGTTTCAGACCTTCCGCTTTCAGAATTGCATCAAAGGGTGAAAGGCTTCCTTTTCTTGATTTAAAGCTGCTCGTTCCTCCAAGTGAGCTGTTGATTTGTTCGAAGTACTTTCGCTTGATATAGGAAAACGCTTCACGGTTCATGAATTTGGCGAGCCAGTTGTTCAATCGCTTTTGAAGGATGGGCGATTTTTTATTTAATCCGAAGGCAATGTTCTGTTTGAAAGAAATCGGGAGACTTACATCCAGGTTATCGTAAAAGCGTTCATTGATTTCAGCTACATTTTTTTCTGCAACCGTATAGTCAATAACCCCGTTAGCAACTTGTTCGATCAATTCTTCCACACCTTCCTGGGCTTGCGTGGGGCGAATCATAATGGTGTCACCAATCTCGTCCTGTAAGTGGAGTAATCGGGTGTAATAGCTTGAGTGTTCCCAAACAACTACTTTTTTATTTCCCAGTTGGATGGGATCCGTTATGAAGCTTACTTTTTGGTCTAAGGTTTCCGGAGTTGATTTTCGTTGAACAAGTACCTGGTTGGTTTGGAGGAAAGGAGTAGAGAAATTGATTTCAGCTTTTCTTTCACGTGTGACAGTATAATTACAAGCTGCAATATCTCCTTCACCTCGGTTTAAAATATCATTGATCTCATCCAGGTTGTTTACGATCTTTACTTCCAGGCTTACGCCAAGGTCTTCGGCAAATTCTTTCAGGATCTCATATTCGAAGCCCATTTTTTTTCCTTTGTAGATAAAGAAAGAGGTGGAGCTGTTTTCCGCCAGAACAACCAAACTTCCGCGCTTGTAAATTCCGGGCAGGTCGAAATCATGAGTGTCTAGCGGCTTCTTTCTCGAGTCTATTTTTTCCGAGGAACAGGAAGCAAATACGAAGCATCCTGTTAGAACTAATAAGTAAAGAATTCCCGTTTTGATTTTCGGCATAATAGTCAAACTTACGAACAAATTACGACAAAAAAGGGGAAACCCGGTTCATTAAATATTCATTTGCATCGCGCATATATTCATGAAAGCAACTAGTAATTTCGTTCTCAAAGCGCTGAAACACGGTGTGTCCGTTCTTTAGAGCGTTGTCGAAAGAGAGTTTACTGCTGACTCCCTGGCACATTCTGTAAAGTCCTTCTTCGGTATGATAATGACTGATCCAGTTGCGTTCGACCAGTAAATTCATGAATTGTTTGAATTCTACAGGATAAGGTTCTTTACTTAAATCAATTTCGGAATAAAAATCACTCAAAAAATCGGGAAGTTTGGTAGGATGATACTGTTCCCAATTTCTTGCCAGGAGATGGTCGAAATAGATATCTACTGCAATTGGAGCCACTTTCGGAAGCTCACCACGGATGGTATGGATCAGGTGAATGACTTCAAAATGATGGTCAATAAAATGATCGATCTTGCGGTGAAGTAAAACTCCTTCCTGGATGTATTCCGGGTAATCCAGATACTTTTTTCCTTTCACAAAATCGCCGAATAGGTTAGCCACCGCCAGGCGTGGATCGTTATTGGAAAAGTAAATATGTCCGAGGTAGTTCATGAATTAAATGTAAGGAAGAATTCTTTTGTTTTGGAATCTTTCCCAGTTCTCTTTCGTCATTTCATAAATGAAGTTCAATTTGGAAGCCTCACCGAAATAGGCAATTTCTTCTTCACCTATCTTTCCTGCTCCCAAACGACCAATTGCTATTTGAGAACGCAGGTTTTCTGCCCCTATATGGAAATGAACCTTTGAAACAAATTGAAAGATATAATCCAGCATGAGTTGCTTTACAAGCGGGTTAATCCCTTTTCCCCAGCAGGATGTGGCGTAAAAAGTATAACCTATGAGAATGCAATTTTCCTGCTCATTGTAATCATAATAACGGGTACTTCCGATGGTTTTTCCACTCGTTTTGTCTACAATCCGGAAAGCTCCTTTGCTTTGCATCGCTCCGTCAAAAAAGTTCCGGAACACTTCTTTCTTCCAGCGATCCTTATTCGGGTGTTGTTCCCAGATCTTCGGATCGGATGCAACCTGATACAAATCTTCAAAATCACTTTCCTGAAGCGGGAAGAGGATGAGTTGTTCGTTTTCCAGGATGGGTTGGATACTGAAGTTCATTAATGAAAAGTAATTTAAGGTTCCCGCTGATGTACAGATTTTTCGCGCTCCTACCGGAAGCGCTAATTCTCTTCATACGAGAGCGGTGCATCAGCGGGAAAACTATTTGTGTTGTATTTTCAATACAAAAAACTGTGATTTTTCCCGTAATACAGCATCTGCTCAACAAAGCTTTGCTTGTTTTCCATTTTGATATCCTTGATCTTTCCTGTATGATCCATTACCGGAACAAGGATTGGATAAACGAATCCATTGTATGGTGCAATATTCAATGGTTTTACACGACGCAGGATTTCCGCATGGATCTTCGGATCAACTTTTACTCCGTAGGTTTCAACTAGGTTCTTTCCTGCGTTGTAGTCGCCTTCGGATTTGATGCGCTGGATCTCTCTCAGTAAGTCACCGAATAGAACACGCAGTTTTTGGTAGTCTTTGATATCGTAATAGGTTTTTCCGTTGCGCGTGATTTTCTCGATTACCTTGTCTTTTTGACCCTTTTCAAAAACCCACGCACTGACTAACTGACGGTTCTGCATGTGCTCTTCTTCCAGGTTCTGACCTTTTTCCAAACGCTGTAACTGGGTCAGCAAACCGTTCCGGATATAGCCATCATATTCTGCCTTTCCGACTTCCAGTGATTCGATGAGCCCTAGATCAACCATTTTCTGGTCCATGATGAAATATAATCCGACCAAATCGGCACGTGCTTCTTCCAATGTTGATGCATAGTTCAGAAGTGTTTCTGACGGCTGCCCAACACCCGGATTGATCTTACCGCTTGCATGCCCGATCACTTCATGTAAAGCGGTATGCATTTTTCCGGCAAGAGCCCCATATTTGTTTGCCCGGTCGATTTCTTCTTTGTCGTTTGCGAATTCTTCCACCAATGCTGGTCCGCCGGCTTTGTTGTAAGCTTCAATAATATTGCCGAGAGAGACGGACTTAGAACCGTGAACCTCCCGGATCCAGTTATTATTCGGAAGATTTACACCAATTGGAGTAG
>CAMPIU010000299.1 GCA_946886545.1 uncultured Flavobacteriales bacterium
GATAATGGAGAATTGAGAAGAAGGAAATGATCTCTTAAGTTAGAGACTACAAAATCAAACTTTTCAATTTTACATTTTCACTTCTCAATTAAAAAATATGGAAGTAAGAGATTTAGAGCCTTCAGCATTATGGAATCATTTCGCTGATTTGAATGCGGTACCGCGGCCTTCAAAAAAAGAAGAGCGGGTGATTGAGTTTATGATGAACTTTGGAAAGTCAGTTGGTTTAGAGACAATTCAGGATCACATAGGCAATGTTATTATTAAAAAGCCGGCGACTCTGGGAATGGAGAACAGGCAAACAATTGTTATGCAGTCGCACTTGGATATGGTTCACCAGAAAAATTCCGATACGATCTTTGATTTCGATACCCAAGGAATTGAAATGCTGGTGGATGGAGATTGGGTGAAAGCCAACGGAACTACTCTCGGGGCTGACAATGGTATTGGAGTTGCGGCGATCATGGCTGTTTTGAAATCGACAGATATTGCACATCCGGCAATTGAAGCTCTTTTTACAATTGATGAAGAAACGGGAATGACAGGAGCTTTACAGGTTGATGCTTCAAATGTTACAGGAACGATTCTCTTGAATCTTGATACGGAAGATGATGACGAGTTATCAATCGGCTGTGCAGGTGGAATTGATACCAATACAAAAACCGCGATCGCTTATGAGGATCTTCCTAGCAACTACATTTGTTTTGAGATCAAACTGAGAGGACTGCTTGGTGGTCATTCGGGAATGGATATTCATTTGGGAAGAGGTAATGCGAATAAATGGATGAATCGTTTGTTCAAACACGTAAAGTCTGTTGTCGATTTAAGATTGTGCAGTTTAGAAGGCGGGAGTCTTAGAAATGCCATCCCACGTGAAAGTACAGCTATTGTAGCTGTTCCGGGAGATGAGAAGACGAAATTCCATGAAGCAGTTGATCAAATAATTGCTCAGATTGAAGCCGAGTTTCATACAATTGAAAAGGAGGCTAATTGGATTATTTCTGAAAGTAACGATTTAAATAGAGTTGTTGAGGGTTCTGATTTTGAACGAATTATAAATTCTATTTATGCGGTTAATAATGGTGTTTACCGAATGAGCCCTGCTATAGCTAATTTGGTAGAAGCATCTTCAAGTTTGGCGAAAGTTACAGTTGGAGATGATCAATTTACAACTCAGTCTTTACAGCGTAGCTCTGTTGAATCATCTAAAATGGATGTAGCGAATACCATTCGTGCGGCTTTTGAAAGCGTAGGGGTTGAAGTTGTTCAGGGTGGGGAATATCCTGGCTGGGAACCGAATGCAGACTCAGCGATTTTGAAAGTAATGTCAGATTTGTATCGTCAAAAATTCAATGATGAACCCAATGTTAAAGCATGTCATGCGGGTTTGGAATGCGGGATCTTGGGGAAACACTTCCCTGGAATGGATATGATTTCCTTCGGACCGAATATTCGCGGAGCGCATTCTCCCGATGAATGTGTTCAAATATCATCCGTACAGAAATTTTGGGATTATTTGTTGGATGTACTCAAGCAAATTCCTGTGAAATAATGAAAATAGCGCCAAGTAAGGCGCTATTTTTTTTTCACCTTCTTTTGAATCCGAAAAATTTCCGAAAAAAGATGCTTTATTTGTTGTTGAAAACTAAATAATGGACAAACTGAATACTAATTGGTTGGAGTTTCACGAAGAGAGTAAGTTTCGTCTTGTGCTTCATTTACTCTATTTTTTCATGGGATTGATGTCGCTTGTGACACTTGTTAATCTTTCCAATGAGCATTTTAGCGCTACTCCCAATTTTCTTGCTGTAGGGATGTGTATTGTTGGCTTGGTTGTTCTCTATATCACTAAAAACTACCGTCTTGTAGGTGCAATTTGTTCCATTTTAACATTTGGAATTGTATCCGGAGCGTTTTTATTCCTGAAAGCGACTCATTATCTCACGCCGATCTGGATGATTGTAAATATCATGTTTACTTTCTTTATCCTGGGGAAAAAGTGGGGAATTCCGATACTGATAGCTCACTTTTTGGTTTTGTTTTACTACCTCATTTATCTGCATGAAGCAAATATTGTTTCTGTTAAATCATTTTCCGGTAATGATGTAACGACCTTTATAATGGAATATTCCATTGTGGGTTTTGCAATTGCATACATTCTGAATCTCTATGTTTTAACCACAAGCTATTCGCGGTCCGAAATGATTGAGGTTAATCAGAAATTATCAAATCAGAATAAGCTCATTTCAAAACAAAATTCAGAGATGGAGGTAATGCTTCGGGAAATTCATCACAGGGTAAAAAATAACCTGCAAATTATTACTAGTTTACTCCGGCTTCAGTCTAATAATATGGATGAAGAGCATAGTGGCTCCTATCAGGAGGCAATTGACCGGGTTACAGCAATGGCAATTATCCATGAAAAAATGTATCAATCCGGGTCCTTGTCTAAGTTTGATCTGGAAAAATACCTGAATTCATTGGTGAGTAGCCTGTTGTTGAATTATTCGATCTCGAAACATCCGGAATTAATCATTGAGGTGGAAGTGGAGGATATGAAATCGAAAAGTATTGTTCCGCTAGCCTTATTAATCAATGAGTTATTACTAAATTCATTAAAACACGCCTTTCAGAATCAGGATCATCCGCGAATTTCGATCAGTCTGCGTGAAAGTGAGGGACATAAATCAAATCGTTTTTTGTTGATTTATAGTGATAATGGTTCGTGGATTGAAGGTTCTGTTGCTTCGTTCGGAACTGAAATTATCCAGACTATGTCGGAACAATTGGAGGGTGTTTTTAGTCTTGAAACAAGTCCTTTGGGAACGAAATATGTTTTTGATTTGGCTAATTTGAGCTAAATTCACGGTATGGATGAGCATCAATTAGTATCACTGGCAAAAGCTAAAATGCCCTTTGGAAAATACAAGGACCGTTATTTGATTCATTTACCTGAGAATTACCTGGTTTGGTTCAAGCAAAACGGTTTTCCGGCGGGTAAATTGGGTCAGCAACTGGAGTTGATCTATGAAATTAAATTAAACGGTCTGGAGCACCTGATCTATCCCTTAATGCCTAAATAAATTAATATCATGAGTTGGAGCCTGCTGCTCGATATGTCGTCTGCCCAATTACAAAAAATCGCAGAAGAGGAGTATTACAGACAAAAAATGATCGAGACGATCGTTGGTTTGTCGGTTACTGCACTGATAGTTGCTGCTCCTACTTACTGGCTTTTCCGATATATCTTTTCTAAAATCAAGAAGGAGTTTCGCTTTAAAACAAAATTCAATCCGTACAATCACATCGATGCCATGGTCTTGCTGAGTATGAATGTGTTGCGTACAAATGTGGATTGCTTTAAAGAAAAGTGTGTTTATCTGAAAGAATACATTCTTTACCTGTATCCCGAAGATAATAGTTCATTTCATGAGTCGCTCAAAATGGCCTATTCGGATGTTTATCGTTCGGAATCGATAGTTCGGTGGCTGAATCGCTTTCATGCTGAGGATCAGCGAAAAGATACCGTACGCTTCTTGATTCACATGGCGGCTCAGGACGGGGTGGTCGGTTCTCGCGAAAAAGCTGAACTGATCCGGATTATTGACGCTTTTTCACTGGAGCATCAGGAATGGTTGGAATTGATGGAAAGTATTAATGAGACATTCACGAGAAGACAGAATCGATGGGACAAAGCAAAGGAAGCCCGGTCCGAAAGCTATCGTGCGAGTATCACTACTAAGGCGTTGGAATATTTTGAAATGCAGCGGGAATCATTGGATGAACAGGTGTTGCGGTCAAAATACCGGAAGTTGGTAAAAAGCTATCATCCGGACCGGCATCCCGATGCAAGTCCGGAAGAGCGGAATGAATTGGAGGTGAAATTCCAGGAGTTGCAGGTGTATTATGAGGAATTGCTTAAATTGTTGTCATGATTGATTTTCTTTACGGTGGAATAAGATTGTTTGAATAATAAGGGGCTTATGAATCCATTGTAAATTCGTTATATGTTGGTAATTGGAATTGTATTTATGCTTTTTGTGCTTCTTTTGATCGGTTTAGTGATCGGAAGACACGTGCGGGATTCCAGGCAGCGAAAAATAAGCTCGGAACTCATTTTAAAGCAGAGTTTTCAACCTCCTTCCGGAAAGAAAACAGAGAAAATGATCTTCCAGATCTATGTTTTACTTGCTGCATGGATGATGCGTAAAAATGCTGTTAAGTCATTTGAAAAACAGTCTTTTATCGTTGTTTATATAAATAAAAAATTCAATATAGATTCTTTAATTATTGCGAATGAATTGGAATTGGTTGGTGAAACATCGATTCATATTCGAAGTGTTGCGAATTGGGTGGTCCAGAAAATGCATGGTTCGGAGGAGCGTGCTGAGTTGATTGATTTTTTGATTGATCTGGTTTTTGTAGATAACGAACTGATTGATCGTGAATTTACTGCTTTGATTCGTTTGGGAGAGTTAATTGGTGTGCGGTCTGTATATAT
>CAMPIU010000300.1 GCA_946886545.1 uncultured Flavobacteriales bacterium
ATTTTAGTTTCTTAGCTCATTCCTAGATATTTCAAATTAAAAGATGTTACAAGAGCACCAATAGTGGCTCCCAAAATTCCATGAAAAATGATGTTTTGACCTGTCAAAAACAAATTCGGAATATGAGTCTTTGTATTGATTTGTGTCTTGTGAGTATGGTTAAAATCCTTTTGAATCCCATACATAGACCCATTAGGCGTAGAGACATAATCCCTGTAGGTGATCGGAGTGGAGGAATAAACTTCCTTCACCTTTAATTTGATTCCGGGAAACCGTTCTTCCAATCTGTTTAAGGTTCGTTCTTCACACAACCTTTTAAACGCCTCGTATTCCTCTTCTCTGCTTCCTTCCTTCACAATAGTTCGAACAGAGTCTCCCCATGCTTTGAGTTCATTAAAATCAAGGTAACACATCACAGAGATTGATTCTGCATACTCTTTCGTATTCTTTGAAACCTGCGCAGAGGTAAAAGTCATCTGTGGCCAGGCATCCGAAAATTGAAATTCTTCATTCCAAATGTTATCCGTGTAATAATCGTAATAATTTGAATTGAAATAGGGTAAGGTATTTTCATGCAGCGACAAATAGATCATGAAAGAAGCTATCGTATTCGGAAGCGCATTTACACGATTGGCATAAGCCGTTTTAAAACGTTGCTTTCCGAACAACTGAATCGTTTCTTTAGGATGCAAATTTGAAATCACAAAATCGCAATCGAATTCAGAGCCATCACTGCAAATCACTGAGCTCACCTTTCCGGAATCATCATAATTTGCTGCTACAACCTCCTTTCTTCTAAGCACTTCCCCCCCATGATCTGCAATTTTCTTCATCAACAGTTTGGCAATTTGAGAACCCCCGTTTACAAAACGATAGCTTCCCTTGATGAAACTGTTCAGGATCAATGCAACAACATAAAAAGGTGTTACTCCTTTTAATCCGGCATACAAGGGACCGGATCCTAAAACAGCTTTGATCAAGTCTTCATTATCAGTAAGTGTTGATAGGTGCTCCCAGGCACCAACCTGCAAAACTTCCGTGTGCTCAACATAATTTATTTCCGATTCCAGTTCAATATTGTAAAGTGGAAAATAAGTACAATAAAGCTGGATTTCATCCGCAATTCTATCTACGTCTGGAGTATGATCGGGAAAGCTCTTTTTGAGTTGTTCCCTAAAATTGCCGTATCCGATTCCATGATTCACACTTAATCCGTTTGGCAAACGTACAATATCAAACGCATTCTCATCCAAGCGCTTCATTTCCAAATCATCGAAAATCTCCAAATACTTGAAAATCTTGTAGAGATTTTCGCCTTTATCCAGACCTCCGACATAATGAACACCCGTATCAAAAATCTTTTTATCGCGACTGAAAACCTGCAATGAACCTCCGATCTGGTGTTTTTTCTCCAGCACACGGACGTGATAACCATGTTTAGCCAATATCAAACCACTGACCAAACCACCGATCCCACTTCCAACTACTACTATTTTTTCTCCGGAATTCAACTTACAGTCGTTTAAGAATCATCAACACATTGGATGTTTTTGATGAATGTTCAATCAATTCAAATCCGAAGCCGTTCTCCTGTGCAAAACGTTCGATTTCTTTTGCAGACAAAAATGACAGGTCATTAGTCGTCTTATTAAATTTAAACCATTTTGTAGAAAGAATCTCTGTTAATTTCGTGTTTTTCAAGCGATCCTGAAATTCAATGATTCCATCCCGGATAACGATAATTCCATCTTTTCCCAATTTTTGGTTCACTTTCTCCAGCAATTGAAGCTGTTCATCCGGACGCAAATAGTGAATTACATCGTTAAAGAAATATACATCCGATTCAGGTAAGTCCCACTCGCGAATATCCACATGAATAAAACTCAAAGTCTCTGATCTTTTAATACAGTTATCAGCCACCAAAACTTTGTCTTCATCGTAATCCATTCCAATTATTTCCCGGTGCCGGTCGAAATAATGCAGGAAAACAGAAAGATATCCGTAACCGCAACCCACATCTACAATGCGTTTTCGATCATCAATCAATCGATTATAAAAATCAAAATTCTTTCTTTCCATTCTCCATTTCACACGGACATACCATTCCAAAACAGGTCCTTTCAGTAAATAATTCTCAATGACCTTTCGCGAGTAGAAAGCAGTTGTTGCATATTCTTTTCTAAACTCCTTCATTTCTTCGCGCATGATCTTCATAGTGCGTTTCGAAAATTCACTGTAGGATTCTGCCTCCTGAGCATAAAGTCTGTCCAATGGTTTTACTAAGATCTGGCCTTGATTAATGATCAAATCATTTTTCGGGTTCACTTCATGGTTCCCCAATATCAACAAGGGTTGGATTGGAATATTTAATTCCTTGGAAATATAAAATGCCCCTTTATGGAAGCGTTTGATCTCTCCGTCACTGCTACGGGTCCCTTCCGGAAAAATTACAATGGAATATCCCTGATCAATCCGGTTTTTAATCTCATCCAAACTTCCTTCTGCACCCTCTTCTGCAAACAAATAGCCTCCATAACGAATAAACGGTGCGAAAATCGGGGAATTATACACCCACTTTTTCACCATGATGATGGTTTTCGGGTGAAGCATCAACACCACCAATATATCCAGGAAAGAAGTGTGATTAGGAGTAATAATACTCGGATTCTTATAATCCAATTTATGTTCATCAACTACTTTTTTCTTTACATGAATCCCTGCATATAAAGTTGATTTAGCCAATTTGGAGATACAAAAATTCAGGATATTCCGTTTATGAATCCGCTTCATAGGAGTTGGAATCAAAATGAAGATCAAAAGGATATTCAGGATTAAACTTCCAACGAAGAAATAGAAGAACAATAACATACTATATATGAAATAGAAAAAGGTAATCGGACCACGACCCTTTTTCTTCCTGTTCAACACAAAAAAGTTGTAAACCCGGGGTTGAACATATAAGGTGATCAGCATAATGGATCCGATTCCAATCACGCTGATCGCTCCGATGGAATGAATAGCCGGATGCTTCGCAAAAATCAGAACACCGGTTCCGATTATTGTTGCAATTCCTGAAAGAATGATCCCTGATTGTGTGGATTTTATCGAATTCACTCCTGTTCTTGCCTGTTGGATCAAACCGTCTGTAGTGAAAATACTGAAATCATCTCCTAATCCGAAGATGAAAGTTGCAACGATAATATTGATAAAGTTGAACGGAATATCAAAAATACTTGCAATTCCTAAGATCCAGATCCATCCTAAAACCATCGGGAAGAAGGCAAACAATGTCAATTCAATTCTTCCGTAAATAACCAGTAGTGAAAAGAATACAAGCAATGATGAAAACAAGAACAAGTAGTCGAAATCCTGTTTCACCACTTGCAGCATGGATTTAGCCATTTCCGAAATATCCAGCACAAAGACACCATCAATCTTAGCCAATTGTTTTTTTACAAGATTCTGTTTGTCTTTCTTGACAGTAATGGAAGTGACATACGTATGCAATCTGTGGTCTTCCGAAACAAATTTATTGAGACCAAGCTCATTTACCAGCTCCCTCCCTTCCTGCTTATCGAAATCGGGTTTTTGAAGCGAATGAAAAAAGGGCCGAAAACCCGATGCATTTAGTCCGAACTGCGGAGCAAGTCTCCTGATCTCCTCTTCCACCTTTGGATTCGTCTTCCAGAAGTTTAACCAGCGTGTTTCTGATTGTTCTAAGGTCTGATCAGAAGGAAGATAAGGTGATAATGAGACAAATTCGGAGATACCATATTGTTCCTTATCCGACACGAAGGATCGATAAACTTCATCGTTTTGAGCACGCGCATTTTCTTTGGTAGGTGCAGCTGAAAAAACAAAGAGCTTTTTATCCGTATTCGGATTGATACCGGTATAGAACTTTTCTTTTTCTTTCAATTCCCGTGTATGAAAAGAAAGATTGTTCATGTCCGAATCAAAATTCACCTCCGAAGATTTATACAAGAAAACCAGCGAGATCAATGAGATCAACAAAAATGAGAACCGGACAAACGATTTATTTAGTTTTAAACTGTTTTTATAGTCTCTGCTTTCACTCATCCGAATATTCAAATGCTCAATAAGCACGGGAAGAAACAGCAGGGTGAACAGAACAGATCCGGACAGCGTACACAATGCAATCAGCCCGAAATTTTGAAGCACTACCGAATTTGTGAAAAGAAGCGCTGAAAGTGCTGCAATCGTTGTAAAACTTCCCAACATCATCGGTGAACTGATTTCTCTTACAGTTTTCACTACACTTCCCAAATGTTTTAAATGTGTAAAGAAATGAAAGGAGTAATCGAGAACAATTCCCAATAAAACAGAAGATGTCGCCAGAGAAATCGCAGAAATCTCAGGATGCAGATAACCTACCAGGCCCGCACCGCTAAGAATTCCGAAAAATCCGGGTAAAAGAAAATAAAACGGAGCAAGAATACTTCTGTAATAGAAAACAAGCAGAAGCAAAATCGCAGAAA
>CAMPIU010000301.1 GCA_946886545.1 uncultured Flavobacteriales bacterium
TCCGGGTAAATCGTTCCTTGTCCCAACCACTTTGCATCCGTAACTAATTTCGATTCGGCATCAAAAACATCAATGAACACTTTACCGATTGCTTTTCGCTTTAATTCGGGATCTGTAACTCCTGATAATGCTTCATAGAAATCTGCTGTAGCGTCCACTCCCTTCACATTTAGTCCCAAACCTTTATAGCTTTCCAAAACGGAATTGAATTCGTTTTTTCTCAGTAATCCGTTATCTACGAATATACAATGCAAGTTTGTTCCGATTGCACGGTGCAAAATCATGGCAGCAACAGAGGAATCTACTCCACCCGACAAACCAAGAATTACTTTATCACTACCCAATTTCGCCTTTAATTCAGCAACAGTGCTATCTACAAAGGAATCAGGTGTCCAGTTTTGTGAGCATCCGCAAATTCCGACAATGAAATTCTTTAACAGGATTGCCCCTTCCAATGAATGATAAACTTCCGGGTGAAATTGAATTCCATAAGTTGGTTCACCTTTGATTACATAACCGGCAACATCTACGTCTTTTGTTGAAGCAATGATGTGATAAGAATCCGGAACATGTTTAATCGTATCTCCATGACTCATCCAAACCTGTGAACCCATGGACATTCCTGTCACGAGTTCGTTTGAATTATCTACAAAAGATAAATTTGCACGACCATATTCTCTGATAGTTGAAGGAAGAACTTCTCCTCCGAAATTTTGAGCCAGATATTGTGCTCCGAAGCACACACCAAGTAAAGGATATTCCCCTTTAATGGCAACTAAATCCAATTTCGGAGATTCGGGATCTCTTGTCGAAAAAGGACTTCCGGACAAAATCACTCCTTTCACATGCGCTCCTAATTCAGGAACTTTATTCCATGGGTGGATTTCACAATAAACATTCAATTCACGTACTCGGCGCGCAATCAGCTGCGTGTATTGCGATCCAAAATCCAGGATAACTATCATTTCTTGCATGCCTGCAAAGATAAGGCATATTCGCGACATGCAATACCGACATTTTGAATTTGTTTCCAACAAACTAACTGACAATGAAACCCGATTCAAGACAATCTGTCAGTTTAACAACTTTTGGAATAATTTATGACAGACAGCTACCATTAATCAAAGAAGCGTCGGGAATTTCATTATTTTTGGCTTCGATTTATAATAAACACCATGTTAGGAGGAATTTTAAAGAAAATCTTAGGCGATAAGTCAGCTACTGACCAGAAAAAATACCAACCTGTTATCCAGCAAGTTGGAGATATATTCAATACATTACAAAACGAATCTGACGACGCACTACGTGGTAGAACAGCTAAGTTTAGAAAACAAGTACAGGATGCTATTTCAGAATTAGAAGCAGAAATTGCTGACCTTACTCAAAAAGCGAATGATATCAATATGCCTTTACATCAAAAAGAGGCAATCTATGAAAGCATTGATTCGAAAGAAAAAGAAGTCAATGTGATCATTGAAAAGGTATTGGAAGAAATCTTACCAGAAGCATTTGCTGTTGTCAAAGAAACTGCAAGACGTTGGGCGATAAATGGTAAACTAACGGTTACTGCAACGGAATTAGATAAAAATCTGGCTGCAAAAAAAGACGGAATCACTATCGAAGGTGATCAGGCTGTTTGGAGCAATAAATGGACTGCTGCCGGAGCCGCTGTTGAGTGGGTAATGGTTCACTACGATGTTCAGCTCATGGGTGGAGCCGTATTGCACAGAGGAAATATTGCCGAAATGCAAACAGGTGAAGGTAAAACATTGGTGGCGACGCTTCCTGTTTACCTGAATGCATTATCAGGAAAAGGAGTTCATGTTGTAACAGTGAATGATTACCTGGCTAAGCGTGACTCCGAGTGGATGGGACCTTTATACCAATTCCACGGTTTGACGGTAGATTGTATCGACAAACACCAACCAAACTCAGAAGCCAGAAGAGAAGCCTACATGGCAGATATTACATTCGGAACGAACAACGAATTCGGATTCGATTACTTGCGCGATAATATGGCAAGTGCCGTGGAAGATCTGGTTCAGCGCAAGCACCACTTCGCAATTGTCGATGAGGTCGATTCGGTATTGATTGATGATGCACGTACACCTTTGATTATTTCCGGACCAACTCCAAAAGGAGATCAACACGAATTCTACGAATTGAAACCACGAGTAGAATTGATCGTGGAAGAACAACGCAAATATGTAAACCAAGCCTTAGCTGATGCTAAAAAACTACTGACTGTCATTAATGGCGGAACCGTAGAAGGAATGGATCAAAAAACTGCTTTGGAACAAGGAGGAATTGCTTTGCTTCGCGCTCACAGAGGTTTACCGAAAAATAAAGCATTACATAAATTCTTATCAGAACCGGGTATCAAATCTCACTTGCAAAAAGTAGAGAATCAATACATGGCTGAGCAAGGAAAACAAATGAAGAAGATTGACGTTGAGTTGTTCTTTGTTATTGACGAAAAACAAAACACGGTTGAATTAACTGAAAAAGGAATTGATCTGATTTCAGGGAATGAGGACCGAAATTTCTTCGTGATGCCGGATATTTCAACTGAAATTACGCGCTTGCAAAAACAAAACCTGGAAAAGGAGGAGTTTGCAAGTCAAAAAGAAATATTGATCCGCGATTATACTGTTAAATCAGAACGCATCCACTCTGTTTCCCAATTATTGAAAGCATACACTCTTTTTGAAAAAGAAGTCGAATATGTGATCATGGAAAACAAGATCAAGATCGTTGATGAGCAAACAGGTCGTATCATGGAAGGCCGCCGTTATTCAGACGGGTTGCACCAGGCTATTGAAGCAAAAGAAAATGTAACTGTTGAGGCTGCAACACAAACCTATGCAACCGTTACCCTTCAAAATTACTTCCGTATGTACCACAAGCTTGCCGGTATGACCGGTACAGCGGAAACGGAAGCAAAAGAATTCTGGGACATCTACAAATTGGATGTAGTGGTTATTCCTACGAACCGTCCGATTTCACGTAAAGATGACAACGATTTGGTATTTAAAACTGCACGTGAGAAATATGCTGCGGTAATTGAAGAAGTAAACAAATTGGTTGAGGCCGGAAGACCTGTATTGGTTGGTACAACAACTGTTGAGATCTCCGAGTTATTGAGCCGTATGTTGAAAATGCGCAATATTCCTCATCAGGTATTGAACGCGAAATACCACCAAAAGGAAGCGGAAATTGTAGCACATGCCGGAAAAGCAGGAGCTGTAACCATTGCAACGAACATGGCAGGTCGTGGTACCGATATTAAATTGGGAGAAGGTGTTAAAGAAGCCGGAGGTTTGGCAATCATCGGTACTGAAAGACATGATTCCCGTCGTGTAGACAGACAGTTACGTGGTCGTGCCGGTCGTCAGGGTGATCCGGGTTCATCTACTTTCTTTGTTTCATTGGAAGATGATTTGATGCGTAAGTTTGGTTCTGAGCGAATTGCCCGTATTATGGACCGCCTTGGGTTGAAAGAAGGGGAAGTAATTCAGCACAGTATGGTTTCCAAATCAATTGAACGTGCTCAGAAAAAAGTAGAAGAGAATAATTTCGGTGTTCGTAAACGTTTATTGGAATACGATGACGTAATGAACGCACAGCGTAAAGCGATTTACAAGAAACGTCACAATGCCTTATTCGGAGACCGTTTAGGAGTCGATGTTTCAAATATGTTCTACGATGTAATTGAAGGATTGGTAACAACTCATCAAAACGGTTCATACGAAAACTTCAATCTCGATATGATCCGCATAATTGGTATTGATTCTCCGGTTTCTGAGGACCAATTCAAAACAGCGAAATACGATGATCTGGTAAACGACTTATATGATGGCGTAATGGAACATTACAACCAAAAGAACAAGCGTTTGGCTGAAATTTCAATGCCGCAGGTGAAGCATGTTTTTGAAAACATGTCTCAATATCAGAATATTCAGTTCATCATTACAGACGGAGTAAAGACAATGCCTTTGATCGTAAGTCTGAAAGAGGCTTATGAATCAAACGGAGCTTCTATTCCAAACGCTTTAGAACGCAATATCGTATTAGGAATGATCGATAACGAGTGGAAAGAACACCTGCGTGAAATGGATGATTTGCGTACCTCTGTTCAGCAGGCAGTTTACGAGCAAAAAGATCCTTTGCTGATCTACAAATTGGAATCATTTGAATTGTTTAAAGCAATGAATGCTCGTTTGAGTAATGAAACTGTAGAGTTCCTTGTGAAAGCAGATGTTCCGAGAGAACAATTGGACGACATTAAAACTACGAACAAAGAGGTTGCTCAAAACAATTACGAAAAGGCACAAATCGAATCCACTTCATCAAGTACTGAAATGCCTCGTTTCAGCGGAAGTGAAGGTTACGATGAAGCAATGCGTAATTCGGCACCACAGCGTGAGAAACAGCAGCCGATCGTTTCAACAGAACCCAAAATAGGAAGAAACGATCCTTGTCCTTGCGGAAGCGGAA
>CAMPIU010000302.1 GCA_946886545.1 uncultured Flavobacteriales bacterium
GTAAAAACACTGGACAACTTGCTGGCAAGCGATCTGACCAACGGAACAAGCCTGATCCATCATGAAATTATTGCTGACTTAAATGTGACTGTAGACAGACAAATCTTTACTTATGCCATGGTTTCCTATCCGAGGCTTCCAAATAGCAGTAATCAGGCATTTGACCGCTTTTTTGTTCAAAACGGAGCTGTGAAAAGCAGAATCGACCTCAGTAACTTTACCGCTTCAGCTCCATTGGTTTTGAGTTTCGGTTCTGTTCCCAGATATGAAATTCCAACAGTGAATGCCGGAGTGGTTCAATTCATAGTACCAAATACCCCATCAGGCAATGAAACGGAAGTTTTGGTTGTGGATATGAACAATACTCTTCCTGTCAGTTCATTGTACGCAGTAAACGGAACAGGAACATTCACGGATTTCAGCTCCATGAACATTGATTCGGCACTAATCCTTGTTTATCATCCTTCCCTGGCAAGCAGCAAAGATTCTTATTTAAGTTACCGATCTTCCATAGCAGGTGGCGGTCACAACGTACTTCAGGCAAACATTGAAGAATTGTACCTGCAATTTGCCTCCGGAATCATTAAACATCCACTTGCAATTCGCAGATTTGCACATTTCGTACACAATAACAGCACACAAAAACCAGAAGGTTTACTCATTATAGGAAAAGGATTAAATATCGGTGAAACGCGGATTTCCCCGGCCGGGTTTGCCAGCTGCCTGATCCCTCCGATGGGTTATCCTCCAAGTGACATTGCGATTACAGCAGGATTAATCAGCAATAACACCTGGGAGCCTTTGGTTCCAACCGGCAGACTTTCCATGACTTCCGATACAGAAGTTGAAAATTACCTTTCCAAGATTGAACAATACGAAAGTGCTCAAAACAACATCGGGTTAAATTTTGCCGAAACAAAGAACTGGCAAAAACAATTGCTTCATTTCGTTGGCGGCTCCAATTCGCAGCAGCAAACTCAATTCCAGGGTTATATGAATACCATGAAGGCAATTGTTGAAGACACCGTCTTTGCCGGCAATGTTACCAACTACTTTAAAACCTCCAGCAATCCGCTCGATCCCAACGTAGTTTCAACAGTCACTCAAAAAATTGAAGACGGTGTGTCACTCATGAACTTTTTTGGTCATGCCGCAGCCTCAAATAATGGTTTCGAAATCAATATTGATGAACCAAGCAACTGGAACAACTTTGGCAAATACCCCATTGTGATCGGTAATTCCTGCTACAATGGAAACATCTTTAAATTCGGAAATTCAACATCTGAAAACTTCGTTAATATCCCCAACGAAGGTGCAATCGCCTTTTTATCAACCATTTCGGTTGGTTATGATGCACCACTTGCAATTTATTCCACGGAACTATATCGCCAGTTTTCCTATAAAAACTACGGAAATACTCTTGGATTTCAAATAAAGAACACCATTAAACAGATTTATCAACAGTATTCCACCATGTCTCCCGGGAGCATGTACTACGAATCTGCCTGCACACAGATGACTCTTCATGGAGATCCGATGATCAAGGTCAATTATAGTACCGATCCGGAGATTGATATCCAGGCAGCGGATTTGAGTTTAAGCCCGAATAATGTAAATCTTTCGGTTGACAGCGTGGAATTAACTTTCACCATCCGGAACCTGGGAAAATCCATTAAAACTCCTGTTTTTGTGGAAATAAGAAGGGATTTTCCGGGAAGCAATATGGATTCGGTGAAGACTTTGTTTTTACCCAGGTTAAATTATGATACTATAATTAAACGCAAGTTTCCATTACAAGCGGAATTTAGTGCCGGTGTAAACAACTTTACTGTTTCGGTTGATATTCCTAATTTTTACCAGGAACAATTTGAAGAAATTTCAAACAACCAGGCAAGCGCCAGTTTCTTTTTGAATATTGACGGAATGCTTCCTGTGTGGCCCTACAATTATGCTGTAATCCCTTACGATACCGTAACCGTAAAAGCCTCTACAATCAACCCGATTGCCGGAATGCGCACTTACCGCTTCGAACTGGACACCACTGACACCTACGACAGTCCGCAGTTGAGAAGATTCTCAGTAACGGGGCTTGGTGGTGTGAAAAGCGTTCAACCGAATCAGTGGCTTTCTGCTTTTGGCTCTCCTTTTCCATTGATTTGTACGGACAGTACGGTTTATTTTTGGAGAGTTGCCGCAGACAGCACTGTTCCGAATTGGGCAGAATATTCCTTTCAATACATTCCGGGAAAACGCGGCTGGGGACAAGATCATTTTTTCCAGTTTAAGAATAATGGTTTTTCCAACATCAACTACGACAGAACCTCCAGAAAACGCCTGTTTAACCCGACAGATGTTCATACAATAGGAATTACCACCATGAAATATACTAATGATTATAATTCATATTTCATTGCCTGGTCGATTGATAACGAAAATATGGATTATGCGACTTGCAGTACATATCCATACATCTATGTTGGTGTTGTCGACGCTACCACACTCGAACCATGGGAAACGCATTGTCCGGGGTGCTCAGGAAGTCATAACGATCCTTCCATGAATTTCGGAAACTTGAATAATTTAGGCATTGTTGGCGGCCAGGGTTGCAGGGACCGCTTTGAACGTTATTTCACTTTTGATCAGACAGATCCGGTTTCCATGACGAATTTCCAGAATATGATCACCAATGGAATTCCGGATAGTAATTACGTTGTAATTTACACCCCTTTCTCTACCGCTTTTGATTTATGGAATACAAATAATCCCAGCGTATTTACCATGTTCCAAAATTTAGGTTTTCCGGCAGTAACAGCAAGCCAGCCAAATGATCCTTTTGCGCTATTCTTTAAAAAAGGTACGACAGCATTGAACCAGGTGAAGTTCTGGACAGATGCACAAACATCCGGTGTCCCCGATGGAGTTCCTAAGATCACTATCCAGGCAAATGTTTTAAAACCATCTTTTATCGGCGTAGAAAAAACTCCTCAAATCGGACCTGCACTTCAATGGGAAACATTGTATTGGAGAAGAGACTCCCTGGAATCCCCATCCACGGACAGTGTACGCATATTGATTGAAAAATACGATGTTACAAATGACCTGATTGGTACAATCGACACCATGTTTACCCCATTGGATTCTATCATCAATCTGAATAACCTGATCGATGCTTCTGCATATCCTCGTATTAGAATCGGAATCTACAATTCGGACAAAACGAATTTAACACCTGCACAGATCGACCGGATTCATGTGCTTTACCAGCCGGTTCCTGAAGCAGCCATTGACGGATCATCCGGATATTATGCTTCTATTAGCGGAGACACCTTGTATGAAGGCCAAAATTTCAGTTTTGCAGTGGATGTTGTAAACGTCAGTGAATTTGACATGGATTCTTTATTGGTTGATTATTGGCTGGAAGATCAGCAGCACATCAAACATGTGATTCCTTATCCGCGACAGGATTCACTGCGTGTTCACCAGGTTTTGAGAGATACTATTCAATTCAGCTCGATTGCCAAACCCGGATACAACATCTTATGGATGGAAGTAAATCCGTATGTGAACGGTTCATTGGTTCAAACGGATCAGCTGGAGCAATACCATTACAATAACATTCTTCAGCTTCCGGTTTTTGTGGTTGAAGACAATAAGAACCCGATCCTGGATGTTACCTTCAACGGTCAGCACATTCTGAATGGTGATATCATAGACCCTACGAGTGAAATTTTAATCACGCTGAAAGATGACAACCCGTATTTGGTGATGAATGATATTTCAGACACGACCCTTTTCGGAATTTACTTAACCGGCCCGGATGGCATTCAAAAGCGTATTCCTTTCATTGATGGAAACGGGAATACAATTATGCAATGGATCCCTGCGAACGGACAGAACCTGAAATTTAAGATTCTCTATCCAAAAGAATTTTTAAGTGACGGAATGTACCAGCTCTTTGTTCAGGGAACCGACCGTTCAGGGAATGTTTCCGGAGATTACGAGTATAAAGTAAGCTTTGAAGTCATTCGCGAATCATCTATTACGCAAATGATGAATTACCCGAATCCCTTCTCTACAAGCACTCGATTCGTATTCACTTTAACCGGCACGGAAGTTCCGGATGATATTATCATTCAGATCATGACCGTTTCAGGGCGTGTAATCCGTGAAATAACAGAGGATGAACTAGGTTTGATTCGCATAGGCAGAAACATTTCGGAATACGCCTGGGATGGAAAAGACGAGTTTGGAGATCAGCTTGCGAATGGTGTTTACCTCTATCAAGTAAAAGCCAAAATTTCAGGAGAAGATATCAAACACCGCGAATCCGGAGCTGATCAGTACTTCAAAAAGAACTTCGGAAAGATGTATTTAATGAGATAAAAAAAGACCGCTTCTATCGAAACGGTCTTTCATTCATTCTAAATTTCCTGAATTATTCTTCAAACTCTACCC
>CAMPIU010000303.1 GCA_946886545.1 uncultured Flavobacteriales bacterium
ACCCAATTTGAAAGGAATGATCATTGCCCTGTTCACTATTTCGGCTGGTTTTTCAAGGCCGCTTTCAGGTAAACTTTCGGATATTATCGGGCGAAAAAAAGTGATGCTGATTGGATTGCTGATCTCTGTGGTTGTTTGTTCGCTTTATTCCTTCGCTTTTGCTGCCTGGTTTCTGCTTCTATTGCGTTTTTTACATGGATTCAGTGTTGGGTTCTATCCTACCGGAGCCACGGCTTTGATTACGGATATTCTTCCTGAAGACAGACGAGGTTTTGGAATGGGATTATGGGGAACTTTCATTTCAATTGGAATGGGGATCGGACAAGGGCTTTCTAGTTTCATCGTGGAAATCGGAAACCGTGACGCTTTATTTTTTACTGCAGCTTTGTTTACGGCGCTATCCTATATTTTGTATTTCAATGTAAAAGAAACGCTGGCCAGAACATCGAAATTTCAATTAAATCATTTAAAGATCGGTTCGGACGAGATCATTGAACCAAGTGTGATACCGGTTGCCGTTGTCATGTTTCTCTCGGCTATGTGTTCCGGAATCATTTTGGTTTTATCTCCCGATATTTCTGATCACCTGCATATCGGAAACAAAGGTGCTTTCTTCATTTTTTATGTGTTGGCAACGATTTTAATCCGCTTGGTAACGGGAAAAGTATCCGATACTTACGGGCGAAGAGAAACCCTGGTAGTAGGAATGATCATTTTATGCATCTCAATGATCCTGATCGGAATGTCGAATAGCGGAACGTGGTATTACATTGCGTCCGTCATTTTTGGGGTCGCAACCGGAATTATTTCACCAACCATTTTTGCCTGGACAGCCGATTTATCGCCAAAAAGCAGGCGTGGAAGAGGCACCGGAACGATGTTTATCGCTTTGGAATTCGGTATTCTGAGCGGAGCTTTAGCTACTAATCTCTGGTACCAGAATAACCTGAAATCGATTTGGAATGTATTTTTATTCGGGGCGGGAATGGCTTTTCTATGTATTGTTTATCTGCTGTGGCACTTGAAGACCAGAAAATCCAAACACTAATTCTTCGGGGAAATCCCTCCGTAATCCAAACGTTTTGCTTTCAGATAACGCGGAACATAATAACCGCTGTTGTTAAAAGTATCAATGATCACACCTCTGGATGTAGAACTGTGAATAAATTTGATCACGCCTTCTTTGACTTCCACCACCATAGCAACGTGTCCGACACCTGATGAGCGTGTATTTCTTCCTTTAAAGAACATTAAATCACCCGGCTGTAATTCGGATAGCTTTACTGTTTTTCCAAACTCAGCAATTCCGGGACTTGAACGTGACAAACGCATCCCGAAATTTCCCATTACGTAGTAAATAAAGCCACTACAGTCAAAACCGGAGGGTGTAGAACCTGCGTAATGATAAGGTGTTCCCAGAAATTTCTTTGCAAATTGGATGATTTCCTCAACCTGTTTATTAATTTTCGGCGCCGAATCATTGGAAATTATTGCCTGTGTAGCCGATGTTCCGGCCTGCTTCAACAGGGTGTCAGAAGACACCTGACTCTTTTGAGGTAAAGAACCTATAGCTGTCTGCGCCTGAAGCGCATTACCCGTTAGAATTACAGCTATCGAAAATATGTAAGTTTTTAAAGACATAATATTTCAGACGGTGCAAAATTATCATTATTTTCACAGAATCAAAATGATTGGTCTTGAGTAAATTAGATAATATCGTATTAACCAAATTGTATTACTCCATTGGAGAGGTTGCTGCCATATTTGATGTAAACACTTCACTGATAAGGTTTTGGGAGAAAGAATTCACAGTAATTCAGCCAAAAAAAAATAAAAAGGGAAATCGTTTGTTTACAGTTAAAGACATTGAACATTTTAACAAGATTTACCAACTGGTAAAAGAACAAGGCTACACACTTGACGGAGCTAAAAAAGCCTTAAAAGCCGGGGATAAAGCTCTTGTTGATGGAAATTCAAACGAAGTTTTGATCGATAAGTTGGAACAAATCAAATCGAAGTTGCTGGAGCTTAAGAAATAATTTTCCTTTTCTCCCCTTGGATCAAGAGGGTGGCCATCGCCCTTAGTCCCCCTTCAAAGGGGGAAACGAAGACAATTCAATTCTTATAATAAGCCTGATACAAGTAATTCAATGCCATTTTAATATCGTTCTCATCGATCAAATGATTCCAAGAACATTCTCCGATCTTATCTAAAAAACAAGTTCGTATGCCTTGCTGATCATTCTTTTTATCATTTTTCATTAGCTCAAGCATAATACCAACTCCCGTCAATAAATCTTCGGGACAAGGATACAAAGCCATCATTACCTGAACAATCTCATTCAGTTCTTCGGAATCCAATGTTCCTTTTTGATTAGATAAGAATGCTTCGGCAATTATTCCAAGTGCTACACAATTTCCATGAGACATCGGATTCAAATCCAGGTAATAACCTTCAATTGCGTGACCGATCGTATGACCAAAATTCAGGGATTTGCGTTTCCCTTTTTCAGTTGGATCCTCAGTCACTACTTTGGCTTTAATTGCAATTGACTTTTCCAGGATTTTAGTTACGCTTTCTTCGGAAAACAATTCATCCTGTTTGGTGGATATCAACCTGCTCCATTCTTTTTTATCAGAAATCAACGCGTGTTTTAACACTTCTGCAAATCCACTTCGCCATTCTTCTTCCGGCAATGTTGTCAAAAAACGCTGATCAACGAAAACTGCTACCGGATCATAGAATGTTCCTATCTGGTTTTTAAAATTCCCCAAGTCAATCCCGGTCTTTCCTCCGATAGCAGCATCTACCATTCCCAATAAGGAAGTAGGAATATGTATGCACTGTAATCCACGTTTATAAATAGAGGCTATAAAACCACCCATATCACTTACAACTCCACCACCTAGGGTTATCACCAGGTCAGAGCGAACTACTCCGTAATCGGAAAGAGCTTCCAGAACCTGGAAACAGACCTCCATTACTTTATTTTCTTCACCGGCAGGCAATAAAATCACTTCTGCATCTTCCAGTGTAGGAAAAGCTGTCAGCAAATACTCGAGACAAAAATCATGTGTATTCTCATCAACAACAATGACTTTTCGAACATCTTTATAAGATTCTTCAAGCAATGCGGGAAAAGAAGAAAGCTCCAAATGGCCAACTTCCACGGTATAAGAATTACATTTAATTTTTTTCAAAACGCTAATTTCAATGATGAAACAAATAAATTCAGTTTAAAGGTGAACAAAAATACTCGAAAGCGATTAATTTTGCCTCATGATATCTTTTAATAACACAGAAATTGCGTTCAAACACAAATCTGATAAGGATTTGAAGCGGGCACATTTTCTTTTTTCTGTCATGGCCAGTCCATTCTTAGTAAAAACAGGAAAAGGATTGACTCAATTCGGCTTGAACATTGGACTTCCGATCAAAGGAATGATCAAAGCAACCATTTTTGAGCAATTCTGCGGAGGAGAAACTATTGAAGAATGTACTTCCACCATCGACTCCATGTGGAAACACCATGTAGGGACTATTTTGGATTATTCTGTGGAGGGAAAAACCAGTGCGGAAGATTTTGAATATACCACCAAAGAAATTATCGCTACGATTCATAAAGCAAAAGGAAACCCGGGTATTCCGTTTGCGGTCTTCAAGATTACCGGAATTGCACGATTCAGTTTATTGGAACTCACAAATAAAGGGATTGAGGGAATTTCAGAAAATGATCTAAGAGAATATCACGAAACAGTAGAACGGATAAACCGCATTTGTAAAGAAGCATTTGAGGCTGATGTCCCTGTTTTTATTGACGCTGAAGAAAGCTGGATCCAGGATGTGATTGATCGGATCAGTCATGAGATGATGTTGAAATACAACAAAGAACGCGCAATCGTATTCAATACTGTTCAGATGTACCGACACGACCGCCTAGAGTTTTTGAAAAAAAGTATTGCCTGGGCTAAAGCTGAAAACGTTCATTACGGCGTGAAGCTCGTTCGCGGAGCATACATGGAAAAGGAAAGAAAAAGAGCGCTTGAAAATAGCTATCCTTCTCCTATCCAACCCGATAAAAAAACGTGTGATTCAGATTACGACCAAGCATTGAAATATTTATTGGAACCGGAAAACTTCTCACAAATAGCTTTGTGTGCAGGATCTCATAATGAAGATTCCTCAGCGTATCTTGCAAGCCTGATCGAATCTTCAGATATTGACAAAACAGATAAACGCATCTACTTTGCCCAGTTACTTGGAATGAGTGACCACATTTCTTACACTTTGGCTTCCGAAGGTTTCAACGTTGCCAAATATGTTCCTTACGGCCCGGTAAAAGAAGTAATCCCTTATCTTTTCAGACGAGCCGATGAAAACACATCTGTAAAAGGACAAACGGGAAGGGAATTGAAATTGATCAAAGAAGAGATTAAAAGAAGAA
>CAMPIU010000304.1 GCA_946886545.1 uncultured Flavobacteriales bacterium
GATTATAGGTGAATCCATGAATATTTTAAAGGGAGATAAACCGATCAGCGAAGGACAAACACTTTTTTGGGTAGCTCTCGGCCTTGCCGGAATGGCTATTCTTTTTAACATAATTAAGGGTTTTTTCCTCTTTCTTACCCGGCAAACACTCATTGTAATGTCGCGTTACATTGAATTCGATCTGAAGAATGAGATCTTTGAAAAATACCAGCAACTGGATTACAGCTTTTATAAAAGTCAGTCCACCGGAGATTTGATGAACCGTATTTCGGAAGATGTTTCCCAGGTTCGCCAGTATTTAGGCCCCGGAGTGATGTATACCATAAACTTAATTGCACTCTTTCCTTTCAGCTTGTACGAAATGCTGAAGATCAATACGGAATTGGCATTGTATGCCCTTGCTCCTCTTCCGGTAATGGCTTGCCTGATTTACCTGGTTTCTAACCGGATGAATAAATTGAGCAAGGAAGTCCAACAAGAACAATCACGTTTAAGTACTCTGGGACAGGAAACTTTCTCCGGAATCCGTGTGATTAAAGCATACATCCAGGAAAAACATGCAAAACAGAATTTTGAAGCAAGTTCAGGTTCTTATCTAAAGAAAACTATGCGCCTGGTTCGAACAAATGCCTTGTTCATGCCTACCATTTCACTCTTGATCGGAGCGAGTACTTTATTAAGTATTTACGTTGGTGGAATGTTAACCTTTGAGAAAGGCAGCGGAGTTACAACCGGGAATATTATCACAATCATTTTGCTGATCTACAATTTAACCTGGCCTTTTGCAAGTATTGGCTGGGTAACGAGTATTAATCAGCGCGCCGCTGCTTCACAGGAACGCATCAACGAATTCCTGAGAACTGAGTCCGCAATTAAAAATCAATCCGAAGTACCATTGGAAGAATTCCGGGAAATTCAGTTCAAAAACATGTCTTTCCGCTATAAACCGGAACTTCCGGAAGTCTTGTCCAATATCAATTTCACGCTGAAAAGAGGAGAAACATTGGGTATAATCGGGAAAACAGGCTCCGGAAAGTCAACTCTTCTTCAATTAATCGTTCGTCAGTTAGACCCCAGTTCAGGTGAGGTTATTTATAACACACAAAAACTTTCTTCAGTCAATCTGACAGAATATAGAAAGCAACTTTCTGTTGTCCCGCAGGATGTATTCCTGTTTTCAGACACGATCTACAATAACATTGCATTCGGAGCATTAAACCTGGAGAGTACTACCCGGGAAGAAATCAGTGAAGCCGCTAAAAATGCGCACGTGCTGCACAACATTAAAGCTTTCCCTGATAAATTTGAAACAATACTTGGTGAGCGCGGAGTCAATCTTTCCGGAGGACAAAAACAGCGGGTAAGTATTGCGCGAGCCCTAATCCGGAAACCACACATTCTGCTTTTAGACGATTGTTTATCAGCAGTGGATACGGAAACGGAGGAGATTATCCTTGGGAATCTAAAGCAGTTGAACAAAGAGAATCAAACCACTTCTGTGATTGTGAGCCACCGGATTTCCAGTTTGAGAAATGCAGATTATATTTTGGTCCTTGATAATGGCTGCATTGTAGAAGAGGGTAAGCCCGGTGATCTGTTGCAAACGAACAGTCAATACCGGGAACTTTACGACAAGCAACTCATGGAAGAACCGGAGGTTTTTGAAGACTAGACGGTAATTAGCAATTATCAATGTCTTAATTATTCTATTCTTTTTCCGGATGGAGTAACATATAGTGTTCCAGTTTATCCTTTATAAAGGTAACCAATTCAAGATCCGTAGCTGTTTTCAGGAAATTCTCATCCATTGACATAAAGCGGATAAAATCAATGAAATCATCGTTGCTAAGCTTGATAATATCATAAGAAACGTACAATTTCAACAACTCCTGCACTACTTCTTCCTTGGAATCTTCGTATTGTTTCTGAGCTACAATTGCCTTGGATTGCTCTCTCTTGGAAAAACGCTGGTACAAGGCCGTTATCGGACTTTGAAAAGCTTCCAGACCTGTGATCGTTCTGGTTTCTCTTAAAGCCAGGGCAGCCCGCTCTTCCTTAATTTCCTGAATGGATTTCAAGGGTTTAATGACCACTTCATCTATCTGACGCGCTTTTCTTTCCACAACTGCATATACATCGAAATGGCAAGAAGAATCTCCGATCACACGAAATCCGTAACGTTCGTATCCTTTAACCGATAAGATAATTGAATCGTTGTTGCTTACATAAACCCCGAATGTTCCGTCGGGCTGACCAAAAACACCTTTTCCGGTAGAAGTATTTACTACCATTAAATTCAAAAACGCATACTTATTCAAAGTATCTTCAACCTTTCCTCTCAGCCAGACTTTCGTACATGGCTGCTGGGCATAGACACTTGCTGATAAGAATAATAAGATCGGAACAATCAGTTTCATGCGACTAAAATATCACTTTTTTCTGCGGATTCATTTCCGTTAACTAATATTTACATTATTCAGGATCTAATCACAACCTTATTTATAAACATATCCTATCCGATTTTATAGCTACGATGAAGTATAGATGAAGCATAGATAAAGCATAGATATAGCGACGTTTGTATATGTTTTTAACATCCGATAAGTATATTTAACTACTCGATCCGAACTTGAATTGATACGACTATTGCCTGCCTGAGCTAACATCTGATTCCAAATTCAATTGATATAGATCGCTAATCAAGTTTTGATACAAATGTATCAACCTGTAATTTACTTTTGTAACTGTTAATTTTTCGAAAGAATGCTATTTTTCAAAAGCGCTTTTCAAAAGTTCGTAAATTTGCACCATGAAAAGAGTAGTTGTTGGTTTATCCGGTGGTGTAGATTCCAGTGTTAGCGCTTATTTGCTTCAACAGGAAGGATATGAAGTGATTGGGCTTTTTATGCGTAACTGGCACGATGAGACAGTAACACTTTCCAATGACTGCCCTTGGATCGACGACAGCAATGACGCACTTTTAGTTGCAGAACATCTTGGGATCCCATTCCAGGTTCTGGACCTTAGCAAAGAATACAAAGAACGCATCGTAGATTATATGTTCGCCGAGTATGAAGCCGGAAGAACTCCAAATCCGGATGTACTTTGTAACCGCGAGATTAAATTTGATGTGTTTTTAAAAGCCGCAATGGAACTGGGCGCAGATTATGTCGCTACAGGACATTACTGCAGAAAAAGCACGACAGAAGACGGAATCCATCACTTACTTGCCGGATTGGACCCGAACAAAGACCAATCTTACTTCCTTTGCCAATTATCACAAGAACAACTTTCAAAAGCCCTCTTCCCTATCGGAAACCTTCAAAAATCAGAGGTTAGAGCTATTGCAAAAGAAATCGGACTGGTTACCGCAGAGAAAAAAGATTCACAAGGATTGTGTTTTGTAGGAAAAATATCTTTACCTGAATTTCTTCAACAAAAACTTGAAGTTAAATACGGTAAAATAATAGAAATAAATGAATTAGAAGATCAATACTTGAATTACTCCACTATTCCGGTAGATCTGAATCACGTTGTTGATTTGAGCAAAGAATTCATCTACTCTCCAACCATGGGACAAGAAGTAGAAAAACATATTGGCGCTCATTATTACACAATCGGACAACGAAAAGGGCTTCACATTGGCGGAAGACCTAACCCCTCATTTGTAATCGGCATTGATACCGAGACAAACACCGTATACTCAGGTCAGAAAGACGATCATCCGGGACTAAACAAATGGGCATTAAAGATCGAAACAAATGAAATGCACTGGATCAATCCACTATTCGCCATGAACGTCGGAGAAGTCAAGGAATTTGAGATCCGGATCAGATACCGTCAACCACTTCAAAAAGGTACACTTACACGCCTGGAAGACGGATTCTACATTTTATTCAATAAAAAACAAAGAGGAATTACACCGGGACAATTTACTGCGCTTTACTTGCAAGATGAATTGATCGGATCGGGAATCATTTCTCATTAGGAAGAAATACATCAAATGTGAAATCCTCATAAAAGACGAGGGTTTTCACTATTTTCTTTTCAGATTTAGAAACCGCAACACTTACACTCTCCATAGTTTCAATGGAAGAAACCCCAATCTCTCGCTTCACCTCCAGATCATCAACCTCTTTTATTGTTTGCTTACCGGTAAACAGCCATTCAGCAGAAACCCGTGGAAAAGCAAGCAATAATTTCTCTATAAAGTCGAAACCAGGCTTATTTCGTCCACTCAGCACATGACTCACATTAGACCTTTGCACACCGATCTTATCCGCAAAAGATCCGGCATTTAATTTATGCGAATCCATAATCAAGCGTAAACGATCTTTTATTTCCATGACACAAATGTATCATTTAATATTTACATTTTTAAATCCCGATTTTAATTACATTTGTAACAATTAGATATAAAAAAAGGGATTCGCCATAGCAAACCC